>DMCY01000053.1:34863-113816 GCA_003451675.1 Candidatus Atribacteria bacterium | reverse complement strand
ATGGCAAGGTAGCAGCTCGGGCAGTTGATGAATATCTTACTTCTGGAGGGACTTTGAGGAAGAGATAAAGAATATTTTAAAATATATCAAAAAGGGAAATTACTTACTATGGATCAATCGTCATCTACAAAGCCAGCTAAACGTGAGGTAAAGGCACAGGGAATTTTAATGATGCTTATTGCTGCAATCTGTTTCGCTGTTCTGGCTTTTTTGATAAAATTTGTACCAGATATTCCCTTAATGGAACTAATTTTCTTTCGAAATATTCCTATTATGTTAATAGTTCCTTTAATATTAATAAAGAAGGGAATACCAATTTTGGGGAATAAGCGGCCTTTATTATTATTATGGGGATTGTTATCTATTTTTAGTACAATTTCTTATTTTTATACTATTAAAGTTATGATCTTAACTGATGCGGTTTCTATTAAACAATTTAGTCCTTTTTTATCAGTATTTTTTGCAGCTATATTTTTGAAGGAAAAAATAGGTTATAAAAAGGTTTCTATATTTATTTTCGGTTTTCTAGGGGCATTATTAGTGGTGAAACCGGGATTTCGCACAGATATTTTCCCAGCAATTGTTGGTTTAGGGGGAGCAACATTGCAAGCAATGGGTTTTTCGGTAGTTCGTTATTTACGTTTGAGTGATCATCCTATGGTAGTAGTTAATTACTTTGGATATATTGTAGGTCTGTCCTCTTTAGGAGTGCTATTATGGCAAGGGAATTTTATTGTTCCTAATATAAGAAGTTTAATCATTTTAGTTCTAATAGGATTGGTGGGTTTAGCAGGGCAATATTATCTTACTTTATCATATCATATGGCGCCCCCAAAGTTGGTATCTCTTTGTTTATATTTAACAATTGTATTTAGTGCTATTTTTGACACTTTTATTTTTAAAAAGGCACCTGATTTATTTAGTATATTCGGTGCTTCTCTCATAATTGTAAGCGGATATTTAAATTATAAGTTAAAAGCGGAGTAATACATACTTTTTTTTGGAGTTTTAGAGTAGCTTTTCTTGTAAATTGTGGTATTAAAAAGTAGACATACTCACTTTTACATATAAGGAATAAATGAAATTAAAATATGGTAAAGAGGACATTCGATTACCGATTGAAGATAAAAATATAATAAAAATACTAAATTTAAAAAAACAGAAAGCTCTATTAAATCCGGAAATTAAATTGAGAGAACTTTTAAAAAGTCCGATTGGTTACCCTTGTTTGAAAGAATTAATTATTCAGAAAAAAGCCAAAAAGATTTTAATCATTGCAAACGATATAACCAGACCTACGCCCTATGAAATAATTTTACCTCCTTTATTAGATGAATTACATCAAATAGGGATAAAAAAAGAAAATATAATTTTTATGGTGGCTACCGGAATACACCGCGGTAACTCTCGAGAAGAAATAAAGGAAATATTTGGGGAAAATATTTTTTCTGCTTATAAATTTATTAATCATAACTGTGATGATCCCTACCTAAAAGATTTGGGTAAATTGAAAAGTGGATAGAAGAAGCAAATACTCCCGATGATATAATCAAACGCTTGAAGAATAAATTTGTTTTAGGCGGTCACAAAGCTTATACCATAGCTGAATTAACAAAAGAAGTGGAAGTGATTTTAATTTCTTCCCTTCCTTCGGATAAAGCTCGAAAACTATTTTTTATTCCTATGGAAAATATTTCTCAAGCTTTAAATTATGTTAAAGATAAATATGGGAAAGATTTTCAAGCTTATATTCTTCCTTCAGGGAATACAGTTTTACCTTTCTTTTCTATCCTTGGGTAATACCAGCTTTTTCCATTCTTTCAATCGCTTCTTCCAATCTTTTTTCATCAACAGTTAGGGCAATTCGTACATATCCTTCGCCATATTCTCCATAACCGATTCCCGGAGTTACAATTATTCCCGTTTTTTCTAACAAAAGATTAGCAAAATCTATAGAACTCATTTTATTTAAAGTGGGAATCCAGATGTAAAAAGTAGCTTTAGTTGGCTTTAAACTCCATCCCAATTTATTTAGTCCATTTATCACTACATTTCGTCTACCGGTATAAATTTTATTCATCTTTTCTATATTATCCTGCGGACCGGTTAAGGCTTCTATCCCGGCTTGTTGTATTGCCTTGAATGCACCCGAGTCGATATTAGTCTTTATAATAGAGAGAGCGGAAATAGCATCTTTATTTCCCACTGCAAAACCCAAACGCCAGCCGGTCATATTATAAGTTTTAGATAGAGAATGAAATTCTATCCCTACTTCTTTAGCCCCATCTATTTCCAGAAAGCTGTTAGCTTTATAATCATCAAAGGTCATCTCCGAATAAGCGAAATCGTGGCAGACTAAGATATCATATTTTTTAGCAAATTTTATTACTTTTTTGAAAAAATCTTTATTGGCTACTGCAGCAGTAGGGTTGTTAGGGTAGTTGATAAACATTAATTTAGCCCTTTGTGCGATTTCTTCATCTATCTCTTCTAAATCAGGCAGAAAATCATTTTGTTCTAATAAAGGCATAATACAAGGGAAACCGTTGGCGAATAGAGTTCCTGTTTTATAGACCGGATAACCAGGATCAGGTATAAGGCTGAAATCTCCCGGATCAATAAAGGCCAAAAAGATATGGGCTATCCCTTCTTTGGAACCGATAAGAGCCATAACTTCTTTATCCGGGTCTAAGTCAACCCCAAATCTATTTTTATACCATAAGGCAACTGCTTGCCTGAATTCACCTGTTCCTGCATAAGGTGGGTAATCATGGGTTTTAGGGTCTTTAACACTTTCCCTTAATTTTTCAATTATATTATTAGGTGTTGGTTGGTCAGGGTCGCCTATGCCTAAGTTAATAATATCGACTCCTCTTTTTATAGCTTCTTCTTTTTTCTTATCAATTTCTGCAAATAAGTAAGGGGGAATTGTTTCTATTCTTTGTGCTATCTTCATTAATAAAATTCCTTTCTATTAAAATTATTTTATAATTGTAATATAGTATTATAGTAACCCAAAAAGTAAATAAATTTGTTAATCTAGATTCCCGCTTTCGCGAGAATGACATATTTTCTTTATCAATTATTTTTTAACAAATAAATTGAATGGACTTAAAGAATGTTAGACTTTTGTATAACGAATTCTGTTTGTTGTATATTGTAGGGGGCGGATTCATCTGCCCCGTCTTTATTGCGGGCTTGATAAATCAAGCCCCTACAAGGAAAGTTCGATGAATCGAACCCCTATCTTCCTATACGCTATTTACTAATATACGAATATACGAGATTGCCACGCTCCTTATAGTCGCTCGCAATGACATGGAAATCTATATGCTAAACGCTATTATGCGATATGCTAATTTACTCTAACTGTATGACTAATTAACCAGCTAACTAAAATTAATTGGTCAATTGGTGAATCGGCTAATCGGTCAATTGAATTTCCATTTCTCCCTTAAAAACTAATTCTGCTGCTCCGATCATGTAAATGTTTCCATCATCAGCCCATCGGATATCTAAATCCCCTCCAGGTAAATGAATTGTAGCTTTCCGATCGGTCTTTTTATTTAAAACTGCAGCTACTAAAGCTGCACATGCTCCGGTTCCGCAAGCCAAAGTTTCTCCAACTCCTCTTTCCCATACTCTGAAGTTTATCTCTTTCCTGTTTAAAACTTGAATAAATTCTACATTAGTTTTTTCAGGGAAGAGAGAGTGATTTTCAATTTTTGGGCCAATTTTATCTACTGGTATGGATTGTACATCATCTACAAAGGTTATACAATGAGGATTTCCCATAGAGACACAGGTGATTTTAAAAATCTGCTCGGAATTTATCTTCAATGTTTCATCCACTACTGCGGGGGTATCTTCGCCGTTCATAGGTATTTCTCTTCTTCTCAATTTGGGAGTGCCCATATTTACTTTAATACCCGAAACTTGGTCATTTATAATTATTAATTCAGGAATTATTATACCTGCTAAGGTCTCTACAGTGAATTTATTTTTTGAAACCAATTTATTTTTATAGGCATATTTAGCAAAACACCTAATGCCATTTCCACACATCTGGGCTTCACTACCGTCAAAATTAAAAATCCTCATTCGCAAATCAGCTTTAGAAGAGGGCGAAATAAGTATTAGCCCATCTGCCCCAATTCCAAAGTTGCGATCACAAAGTTTTTTCGCCAGATAAGAAAGAAATGAAGAATCGCCCAATGATTTGTTTAAACAATCTATTAAAATAAAATCATTCCCTAATCCATGCATTTTAACAAAATCTATTTTCATAGTGATTTTTTCCTTTACAATTCTTTTTTGTAGGTTGTAAAAAATATTTAGTTAAATTAAGTTTTATTATTTTTATACTAGTAGAGGGCGGATTCATCCACCCCGTCTTTATTTTCCACGGGCTCGATGAATTGAGTCCCTACGCGATAAAAACTAAAAATGCAAAACTAAAAGCAAAACTTAGAGAATCTTTCAGTTTACCGGTCATCCGGTCCAAATAAATTCATATATGTTATGTAGGGATAAATGTTCTGGATTCCCGCTTTCGCGGGAATGACAAACTAAAGTTTAATGCTATGGGCGTATAGCAATACGCCACTACTCTAACTTTGAGTTTTTCTTTTTCTTAACCAATTAACCAGGTAACTAACTAACCAACTAACTCTTTTTTATATCTTTAGTACATCTTTCATATCGTAAAAGCCTGCGGGTTTGCCTTCCATAAATTTTATTGCCTGAATTGTGCCATAAGCAAAGGTATCGCGGCTGTGAGCTTTGTGAGTTAATTCCAGTCTTTCGCCCAAAGCAGTGAACATCACTGTATGTTCCCCAGTGATGTCTCCGCTTCGGATAGAATGAATACCTATCTCTTCTCTTTTCCTTTCTCCAATCATTCCTTCTCTTCCATAAATCGCTACTTCATCAAGGTTTATATTTTTAGCTCGAGCAATCTCTTGAGCTAATTTCTTAGCCGTGCCGCTGGGAGCATCTTTTTTGAAACGATGGTGAGATTCGATAATTTCTATATCGTAATCATCTCCCAAAGCTACAGCAGTTTCCGCTGCAAGTTTAAATAGTAAATTTACTCCCAAAGACATATTTGGTGAAAGAAGAAGAGGAATGCCTTGAGCTAATTTATTGATTTTTTCGATTTCTTCTGAGGAGAACCCGGTAGTTCCCACAATTATAGCTTTTTTATATTTAGAAACAATTTCCAGATGTTTTAGAGAAACTTGGGGATTGGTAAATTCAACTATCTGGTCGGTATTTTGAATTATCTCTTCCAAATTATCTTTGATAATTATTCCAGTTTCTCCCAAGCCCGCTACTATTCCCCAGTCTTTTCCCTTCTGGGGATGAGAAGGGGATTCAATTATACCTGCTAATTTCATATCTTCGTTCTGATGAACTAACCGAGCTACTGTGGAAGCCATTTTTCCACAACCGCCACAGACAATGACATTAATCATTTATTATTCCTCCAGTAAATTAAATTTTATCAATTCTGCTTTTAATTTAGCAAGATTATTTTCGCTCATAGGAGACAGAGGTAGCCGTAAATCACCAGAAGGTAATCCCATTAAACGAGCACTCGTTTTAACCGGGATAGGATTAGTTTCGTAAAACATAGCATTACTTAAAAGGTAAACTTTAGATAAGAAAATTTCTTTAGCTTCTTGATAATTCCCTTCTTCAAATTCCCTGACCATATCAGAAACATCCCGAGGGATAATGTTGGCTACTACTGAGATTACCCCCTTCCCTCCAATAGATAATAATGGAAGTAACAACTTATCATCTCCAGATAAAAGAGTTATTTTATCTCCGCACAATTCAACTATCTGGGTCATCTGATCTAAATTCCCGCTGGCTTCTTTTACTGCCACAATATTTTTTAATTCTGCTAATTCCGCTAATGTTTCAGGCAGTATATTTACTCCGGTTCGGGAAGGGACATTATAGACTACAATTGGAATATCCACTTCTTCCGCTATCTTTTTAAAATGCAGATACAATCCTTTCTGAGTTGGTTTGTTATAATAAGGGGTGATTATTAGTGCACCATCTGCCCCTGCTTCTTTAGCATGAGAAGTTAGATCTAAGGCCTCTCGAGTGCAATTGGAGCCGGTTCCGGCAATTACCGGAACTCTCCCCGCTACTGCTTTTATGATTAATTCCACAACTCTTTTATGTTCCTCATGAGAAAGAGTAGGGGATTCCCCGGTAGTGCCGCAGGGGACAATACCATTGGTTCCATTTTTGATATGAAACTCCACCAATTCTTTTATTCCTTGTTCATCGACCTCACCACTTTCGGTAAATGGGGTAATCATAGCTACCAAAGATCCTTTAAACATTTTTTATTCCTCCTTTTTTATTTAGTCGCTAGTATTTAGTTAGCTAGTTAACTGGTTTATTGGTTAATTAGTTTAAGATTAATTCTTCAATATACTCATTCCCAAACTAGCTAACCAGGTAACCAACTAACGAGCTAACTCTTTTCTTATTACACATTACTTATTACTGTTTTTCTATACGCTCTACGCTAAACGTTCCACGCTAAATTCAATTGCTTACCTTGATTCCTGCTTCTTCTAATGATTTATTGATTATTTTGTAAGCGAATTCTCTATCTTTCCATTCCAAAAAGATTAAAATGTCTGTTTTGATAGTAGTCATTTCAATTATATTTATATTGTTTTGAGCCAAAGGCCGGGTAATTCTCTCGATAATACCAGGTGTTTCGATAAAATCTCTACTTCTGGCGATGATTAAAGCAATATCTTTTTTTAAGGTAACTGATTTTAATTTTTCCTCTTCAATTACAATGGGATGAATCAGATCATAAGATTGCTGGGCATAATTTTCCGTAACATAGGTTCCGATATGTTTTGTCCCGATAGAAACTCCGTATAGGCTAATATGATTATCGGAGATAGGAGTAATTACTTTTTTTAATAGTCCCGGAGTATTAAAAATTTCAGTTCCCAGAACAGTTAGCATAGTCAGTTTTTCTTTGAAAAGAGTTAATTTACTTCTAAAAGCCCCTATTATCTCTGTACCTTCTGCCGCTAAGTTTCCGTTCTGAAAGTGAATTATCTTTGCTTTCATTCTATCAGTTTTATATTTTAAGGCCTGTGGATGTAAAACTTTTGCTCCACCTTCGGCAAGGACTCCCATCTCTTCCACGCTTATTTCTTTTAAAGTTACGGGTTCTTTTATTATACGGGGATCAGCACTTAATACTCCCACTGCATCGGTTACTATAATTACTTCATCGGCTTCTAAAAACTTTCCCAGGGCAAAAGCGGTGATATCACTACCGCCCCGGCCAAGAGTGGTTATACTTCCATCTTCATAATTTCTACCTAAAAAACCGCATACTATAGGAATAATGCCTTTCTTAAGCAATGGGTCGATTATTTTTTCACACTTTTTTTTGCTTTCCGCAGGCAGTATTTTAGCCTGACTAAAATTTTCATCAGTTATTATAGGAAAATCCTCATCTGCGGGGTCAAAATATTTCGAAGAAAATCCCATAGATTTAATGGTAGCCGCAAGCACTCTGGCACTTATTCGCTCTCCCATAGAAACAAAGTCAGCATAATCTCTATCCTCAATACGGTCTTTAACAGAATCTTTAAGTAAAGAAGTTAAAGTATCGGTGGTATTTCCCATTGCTGAAACAGCTACTACTATTTCATATCCTTTTTTTGCTTGTTGAATTATTGATTGAGCGGCTTTTTTAATTCTTTCAGAATCCTGAACACTGGTTCCGCCGAATTTTACTATTATTCTCATAAATACCACCTTTACATTATATTTTATTGAACCATTCTGGCATAGTATCATTTCTTACAATATCAGTATAAGTTTCTCTTTTTACGATTAAATCATCTTTTCCTTGATTTACCAGGACAACCACAGGCCGTGGAAGTCGGTTATAATTACTTGACATAGAATAATGATATGCCCCAGTGGTAAATACTGCTAAGAGATCTCCGGGGGAAGCTGAGGGAAGTTTTAAATCTTTAATTAGGATATCTCCTGATTCACAGCATTTCCCGGCAATAGTTACCACTTCCTTGGGCAGGCTGTTATTTATTTTATTTGCTAAAACACCTTCATATTTTGCTTCATAAAGGATAGGTCGAGGGTTATCAGTCATCCCGCCATCTACAATAAGGTATTTCCTAATCCCAGGTATCTCTTTTATATTACCGATAGTATAAAGAGTAATGCCTGCTTCCGCCACTATAGACCTTCCTGGTTCTATCAATATCTTGGGCATTACTAAATTATTTTCTTTTATTTCCTTTGTAAGATTATCTACAATTAAATTTACAAAATTTTCTATAGAAGGAGGTTGATCAGATTCAAGGTATTTCACCCCTAAACCTCCACCTAAATTTAGATTAAGGGTATCTATTCCCCAGAGGTCTTTTATTTGCTTAATGAGTTTTGCCATTTCCTTAATAGCCAGGGCATAAGGAGATAGATCAAAAATTTGTGAACCGAGATGAAAATGCAGACCCTTATAAGAAATATTTTTTATAGAAAGAACTTTTTTTATGAAATCAGGGATACTATCAATACTGATTCCAAATTTTGAATCTACCTGTCCGGTTTGAATATATTTATGAGTATGAGTATCTATTCCCGGAGTTACCCGGAGAATTACTCCCACCTTTGTATTTAAACTTTCTGCAACCTGGCTAATTACGTCGAGTTCATATTCACTATCTACCATCATGGTGCCAACTTTTTCTTTAAGAGCGAATTCTATTTCCTCTTTGGATTTATTATTCCCATGGAAAAATATTTTTTCCGGAGGAAATCCTGCTGATAGGGCAGTATATAATTCTCCGCCAGAAGAAACATCCAAACTTAAATCTCCTTCTTTTAAAATATTACACATTGCTTTAACTAAAAAGGCTTTACCAGCATAAATTACTTCAAAATCAATGTTTCTTTTGGAAAAAGCAGAAGTATATTGCCGGCATTTTTTTCTAATTATACTTTCCGAAAAGATATAACAGGGGGTTCCATATTTTTGGGCTAATTTTAGAAGTTCACATCGGTCAAACTCTAAATTTCCAGATCTATTTAGGGAAAGACCTTCTCGATTAATTCGAGGTGTTATACTGTTTTGATTTTTCATTTTATTCCTCCTTAAAATAGTCGTTGGTCGTTAGTATTTAGTTTTAGGTTGCTATGGTAAGTTGCGAGTTTATTCAATCTACCAGTCATATTTAATTTGCCAATATGTTATTCCCACAACTTATGTCATTCCCGCGAAACCTGTCCTCGACCTGATCAGGGAGCGGGAATAACATAATGACATAAGGCATAGGAGGGTTTGATAAATCAAACCCCTACATTTGCATAGACAGGTAATCCAAATTCATAAATAAAAAAGGCAATTGACAAACGCTATGCTCATCAATTGCCTGAAATTAATTTGACAATTAGATTTACTCCCTTATTTTCTCATCAGATGAGATAGCGCTCCATCAGAAATCAGGGTAAAATTTCTGATGACAGTCTTATGGCTTTTAACCATAAACCCAGCATAAAGATTAGAGCTGTCATCTTTATGCTTCGGCGAGAATACCTTTCCTGGCAAATCAAAGTTGCTCATCTTATTACCAGTACTGATTATTACTCGCGCCTCTACCTCACTTAAGAAAAAAGTGAGGTACAAATATTAAATTTTTAATAAGATAACATATATATCAGGAAAAGTCAAAAATTCTTTATATTTTTATTCCTATTTTAAAGATTAAAAAAATTCCCAGGAAATATACTATAAAAATTAACCAGCCGGCAATTCCCAAATTAAATACCGTTCTTTTAGGTTTATATACCACACTGCTAATAGCAATGCTGGTGAGAATTATAGCTATTAGAGCACTAATAATATGCTGGGGTGAGACTACACTTAAAATTGGTGGGCCATCATAAAATATATCTGAGAAGAATGGTATAGTCATATTAAGAATATTTGCTCCCAGGACAATGCCTACCGCAAGATCATAAGCCTTTATTCTAATAGCTGCAAGGGCGGTAACTAATTCTGGTAGAGAAGTTACGATGGCTAACATTATAGTGCCCATAAAAGTTGTTCCCCATCCGGTAAGGTTAGCTAAACTATTGGCTACTTGTGCTAACTTCATGGCGGCAAAGATTATAATTATAGCTGCTATTAAGAATTTGATATTGGTTAAGGGTAAAGAATAGGCAGTATAATTTTCCTCAGGGATTCCCAGGACATCATCGGGTTTATTTCTTTTACTATATTTGAATATTACTAAAATACCTAAAAAGTACAGAATTATTAAAATTAGAGAATCTATACCGATCCCTGCAAGGAGAAATGATGGTTTTAATAACATACTCAAGGCAGCAATTGCACATAGAAATATTCCTAATATGGCGGTCAGAATTTGGCCGGCAGAGACTTCTCTAAGAAGCGGGACGGAACCATGAGCAAAATCTGCTATGGCGATAATTAGTAGATTAAACATGATACTGCCGAAGATATTTCCAATAGCTAAATTGGGAGCATTGATCCAGGCGGCACCGGAACTGGAAGTGATTTCAGGAAGAGAGGTAGCTAGTGGGATTAATGCAGCCCCAATCCAAACCCTTCCTAACCCCGTTTTTTTAGCAATTATATCTCCATAGTGGGTCAGTTTAGTTCCTGTAAAAATAATTATTAGGGCACATATTAAAAATAAGAGCCATAAATTAAGCAAATTTACTGCATTCCTCCCGTGGTTGAAGTATTTTATTTTTATAAGATTTATTGTAATATAATAAAAAATATTACCTTATATAACTTAAAAAATTATAACACTTCTTTAAAGGGTAATCAATCAAAATTAGTATCTCGTTATTTAGTTAGATGGTTAGCTGGTTATCTGGTTAAGAAAATAGAACAAAGAAGCCAGAAGATAAGATAGTATTTAGTATCGAGTATATAAATACAGTGATGAGTAATATATAATAAGTAATAGGAGATATCTAGTAATATAATTGTTTGCGGTGGATAACTGAAAAAATTTTGAAAAAAATTAAAATTTATGCAGGGATTTTATATTTTTTGTAGAATATAATATATAGAGAAAAAGAAAAACTCTTAAAATTAAAAGTAAAATATGTTAAAATACAAAATAAAAAAGAGGGATAAAAATGATAAGGATAAAAATTTCCGGTGTAGCAATTGACCCGGTGACAAAAGGTTTTGTGGTAATTTTAAAAGATGAAACTGAAAAAAGGTGGCTTCCTATCTGGGTAGGGCATTACGAAGCAAAGATGATTTCTTTAGCTTTGGAAAAAGTAAAACCAGTAAGACCTTTACCCCATGATTTAATAAAAAATATTTTAGATTCCCTTGGCGTAGTTGTAACAAGAGTAGTAATTTGCAATATTAAGGATAATACTTATTTTGCTACAGTTAGATTAAAAACAAATCAAACGGAAAAAGAAATTGATGCCAGACCGAGTGACGCTATTGCTTTAGCCCTGAGGGCAAACGCCCCTATTTACGTAACTGAAGAGGTATTAAATAAGGCTTCTACAGAGAAAGTTACCTTAGAGAATGAAAAAGAAGTAAAACTTGTCGAGTTACAACAAAAGATGCAGAGAGCAATAGAGATAGAAAATTACGAGGAAGCTGCTAAATTACGGGATCAAATCAGGAGCTTAAAAAAGAAATAATCTTTTCTTTCCTTTATTTTCTTCAAAAACTATTAATTCCCAAACAGTTAAAATAAAAAAGTATCAAATTAATTAAGCTTCAAAGAACAATTTTAAGGATAATAAATTAAGAAAAAATACATAAATTTTAAATGAAAGGTGGAAATAAATAGATCATGAGAAAAGTAATAATAGATCCAGAAATTTTTGTTCAATTTCCTGATTTTAAAAGAGGGATTATAATTGTTAAAAATGAAGAAAATGCACTCGGTAACAAAAGAATAAAGAAACCTTTAAATAAAGAGATTGAAAAGAGGATGAAGGAAGATTTAATTGAACATCCTTTTGTAAAATCATGGGATGAAGTACATTTAAAATTCGGTTCTAATCCTAATAAATTTCCTCCCTCTATAAAATCACTTTTAAAAAGGATTAAAAAGGGCGGAGGGTTTCCTTTTATCAACTCTGTAGTGGCTTTATTTAACTATATTTCTATAAAATATCTTATCCCTTGCGGTGGTGATGATGTAGATAAAATAGAGGGAAATTTACACCTTGGTTTTGCCAAAGGGGATGAATGGTTTATTGCTTTAGGCAGTGAAGAGAAAGAGAATCCTCAGCCAGGAGAGGTAATTTATTTTGATGATAAAACTTTAAAGGTGATGTGTAGGAGATGGAATTGGCGAAATGGTGATTTTAGTAAAATTACTAAAGATACCAAAAGAATGGTTATTAATATTGATGGAATCGAGGCAGTTTCTCAATCGATTATAGAGGAAGCAAGAGATGAATTGGCAAAATTATTAATCGAGCAGTGCAAAGCAGAATTAACTACTGATTTACTGAATCGAAATAATAGAGAGATTGAAATAGATTTTTAAATTATATCAGGAGATACTACTTTGACACAGTAAGAAGGGAGCAATAATAAGATATGAAAAAAGACAAGAAATTTTATCGGGATAGTTTAAAAAAATTAAAACCTTACGATCCTCATGAAGTGCCTTATAAAGTGAAATTAAATGCTAATGAAAATCCTTATGGTTTACCAGATAAAATTATTGAAGAAATATTAAGAAAAGCTAAAAATTTAGAATATTCTCGTTACCCTAACGCAAATTCTGTGAAGTTAAGTGAAGCCATTTCTACTTTTTGGAGTTTAACCAGAGATAATATACTTATAGGAAATGGTTCTGATGAACTTATCGATTATTTGATCAAGGCTTTCTCCGAAAAAGGGAGAAAGGTTGTTACTACTGCGCCCTCTTTTGCCATGTATAAAATTTCTTCAATTATTAACGGGTCTATCTTTGTACAAATTCCCTTAGGTCAGAATAATTTTAGTTTAAATGAGGATAAGATTTTAGAGGAAGCAAAAAAAGAGGATTCTTCCATAGTTTTTTTAGCCTATCCCAATGCCCCTACCGGAAACTATTTTGCCGAGGATAAGATTATAAAGATAATTGAAGAATCAGGTTGTCTGGTAGTAGTGGATGAAGCTTATTATGAGTTTGGAAAAAAGACTTTTGTGCCCTTTATATCTCGTTACGACAATTTGGTTATTCTTAGGACTTTTTCCAAGGCTTACAGTATAGCCAGTTTACGAGTAGGGTATTTATTTTCTAATTCTAAAATTATAGATGAGACAAGAAAAGTTAAAGGTCCTTATAACGTAAATTCTTTTTCTCAGCTTGCAGCCCAGGTGGTTTTTGAGAATAAAGAAGTTTTAAAAGATAGTGTAGAGAAGATTATTAGAGAGCGCGAAAGATTAATAAACAGAATAAACGAACTTTCATCTTTTAAGGCTCACCCTTCACAGACTAACTTTGTTTTGGTTGAGGCGGGCTCCAAAGAAAAGTCGGAATTAGTTTATGACAATCTATTAAAACAGGGAATTTTAGTTCAAACAGTTTCTGATCCGGTTTTTTCAACCTCCCGATATTTTTTGCGTATAACTGTGGGGAATAGAGAGGAGAATGATATTTTAATTAAAGGGTTAGAAAATGTGTCAAAGAACCGTTCCCTGACACGTTACATATTTAAAGGAGATGAAGAAAATGATTAAATTTGATAAATTTACCATAAAAGCGCAGGAAGCAATTGGCGAAGCACAACAAATTGCCAGTAGTTATAACCATCAAGAGATAAAAAGCGAACATCTTTTATTAGCTTTAATTAATCAGAAAGGGGGAGTTATCCCTTCAATATTGCAGAAGTTAGAAGTTAATTCTGAAGAACTTAAAGTAAAATTAGAAAAATTATTGGAAAAAATACCTCAGGTCCATGGAGGTGGCGGAGGGCAACAGTATATCGGTAATGAACTTAACGATATATTAAATACAGCTCAGCAGGAAGCTCAAAAAGTAAAAGATAAATATGTAAGTACGGAACATTTATTTATTGCTTTGGTTGAAGCAGGGGGAACCAGAGTTAGTGATATATTGAAAGCAGAAGGAATCAGTAAAGATAAAATTTATCAGGCTTTAGTCAATATTCGAGGAAGCCAAAGGATAACCGATCAGAATCCGGAGGAAAAATATCAGGCTTTGGAACGTTATTCCCGTGACCTGACCGAATTGGCCAGAAGAGGAAAACTTGACCCGGTAATTGGGCGGGACGAAGAGATAAGAAAAGTTATGCAAATTCTCTCCCGTCGCACGAAGAATAATCCCATGTTAATAGGTGAACCCGGAGTAGGAAAAACCGCCATTGCCGAAGGTCTGTCTCAGAGAATTGTGCGGGGAGATGTCCCGGAGGGTCTAAAGAGTAAAAGGATAGTAGTATTAGATATAAGCGCTATGGTTGCGGGTGCAAAGTATAGAGGAGAATTTGAGGATCGACTAAAAGCTGTTTTAAAAGAAATTCAGCGAGCTGAAGGAGAAATAATTGTTTTTATAGATGAAATTCATACTTTAGTGGGAGCAGGAGCAGCAGAAGGAGCTATAGATGCTTCTAATATGTTAAAACCGGCTTTAGCCCGCGGCGAACTTCATTGTATCGGAGCAACTACTTTAAAGGAATATAAAAAATATATCGAAAAAGATGCAGCTTTAGAGCGGCGGTTTCAACCGGTATTAATTAAAGAGCCTTCGGTAGAGGATACAATCTCTATTTTGCGGGGGCTCAAAGAAAGATATGAAGTGCATCATGGAGTAAAAATAAAAGATTCAGCCTTAATTGCGGCAGCTGTCCTTTCGGGTCGATATATAACTGATAGATTTTTACCCGATAAAGCTATCGATTTAGTTGACGAAGCAGCTGCCAGTTTACGGATAGAAATTGATAGTATGCCTATCGAAATAGATGAAGTGGAAAGAAAAATTATTCAATTAGAGATAGAAAAACAGGCTCTAAAGAAAGAGAAAGAAGCCAGCTCTCAAGATCGTTTAAAAAAGATAGAGCAGGAACTAAGTACCCTTAAAGAAAAAAGAGATAGTATGAAATTGCATTGGAATAATGAAAAAGAAGGTATTCAAAAAATCCATGAGATAAAAAGTAAAACTGAACAAGCGAAAATAGAAGCCGAAAAAGCAGAGAGAGAAGGGAACCTTAATCGAGTTGCCGAGTTAAAATATGGAGTAATCCCTCAACTTCAAAAAAAATTGGAAGAAGAAAACGAAAAATTGGCTTCCTTACAAAAAGAAACCAAGATGCTTAAAGAAGAAGTGGATGAAGAAGATATTGCTGAGATTGTCTCTAAATGGACTGGCATCCCTGTTGGCCGACTTATGGAGGGTGAAGCAAGTAAATTAGTCAGGATGGAAGAAGAGCTTAAACAAAGAGTGGTTGGACAAGATGAGGCAATCAGGTTAATTTCCAATGCTATCAGAAGATCCCGGGTGGGGATAGCAGACCCCAAAAGACCGGTTGGGTCATTTATCTTTATGGGACCCACAGGCGTAGGAAAAACCGAACTTGCACGAAGTTTAGCTGATTTTTTATTTAATGATGAAAATGCCCTGGTACGTATTGATATGTCTGAATATATGGAAAGACACAGTGTAGCCCGCTTAATCGGGGCTCCCCCGGGTTATGTCGGATATGAAGAAGGAGGACAACTCACCGAAATTGTTAGGCGCAAACCTTATTCGGTTATTCTCTTTGATGAAATCGAGAAGGCCCATCCCGATGTTTTTAATATTCTATTACAGATTTTAGATGATGGACGCTTGACTGATGGGCAGGGCAGGATAGTTAACTTTAAAAATTCTATCCTGATTATGACTTCGAATATTGGAAGTCAGTGGATTTACGAAATGAATGAGGGAAATAGAGAGTCTGTTATGCAAAAAGTAAACGATTCTCTCCGTGAGCACTTTAAGCCGGAATTTTTAAATAGACTTGATGAGATAATTATCTTTAACAATTTAGATAAAGAGCAGATTATTAAAATCGTAGATATACAGCTCAATATTTTAAAAAAGAGATTAATAACTAAAAAAGTTTATTTAAAAGTTACTCAAAAAATAAAAGAATTTTTAGCTGAAAAAGGATATGATCCTCATTATGGTGCTCGACCTTTAAAGAGAACCATTCAAAGGTATATTCAAGACCCTTTAGCCTTGCAAATTTTAGAGGGAGTTTTCAAAGAAGGGGATAAATTAGAAGCCAATTTGGATGAAAAAAATGAGAAAATAATTTTCAAGAAATTGTAAATTTGATATTAGTTAGCTAGTTATTTGGTTACCCGGTTATTTGGTTAAGAAAATAGAATAAAGAAGTCAGGAGTCAGAAGCCAGAATAAATTCGTTCGCGTTAGGTTTCTCTTTTGTCATTGCGAGAAGCGAAGCGACGAAGCAATCCCAAACATAGATTGCGAGAGAAGAACTCAAGTAATATCGAGTACTTCTCTCGCAATAACAGAAAAGCATGAAAGGAGGTTTTGAGTTTCGAATTCTGATTTTTTTCATACGATACTCGATACGCAATACGAATATAATATTCGCTATCGACTAATTTAATCGGTAAATTGGTCTTAATCTTTATCTTAATCGACTAATTGAAGAATTAGTGAATTGGTTAATTGCTATATTGGTAAATTGGCTAATAGGGGAATTGGTGAATTGGAAAATTGATGAATCGGTCAATATAATTTATAAAGGAGAAACATAAATGTTTATACAATATATGAACAGTTTTTGGCAAGCGGTATTAAGTATTTTTAGTCCGGAAAATCTTATTCTGTGGTGGGGGAAATTTATAACTATAATTATAATAGTAGTCGTTGCAAAATTAGTTTTATCTATAGTTAATAAATTTATAGAAAAATCTTTAACACCTTTAAAAAAATCTAAAAATTATAAGAAGAAGATTTCTCGTGCAAATACCCTTATTCCGCTTTTGCAGAGTGTTTCTAAATATGTAATCTATTTTATTACCGGAGTAATAGTATTAAGAGAATTAGGAATAGATACTACCGCGATTATTGCTAGTGCCGGAGTTGTTGGTTTAGCAGTTGGTTTTGGTGCACAATCTCTAGTGAAAGATGTTATTTCAGGTGCCTTTTTACTTTTTGAGGGGATAATTTCAGTAGGAGATTCTGTTAATATAGGAGAACATTCTGGTACAGTGGAAGTTGTTGGTTTAAGGAATATTCATTTAAGGAAATTTTCAGGTGAGTTAAGAGTAATCCCTTACGGAGAAGTTAATAGTTTTGGTAATTTTAATAAAGGGTACATGAGGGCCATTGTTGAAGTAGGAATAGCTTATGAACAAGATATAGAAAGAGGAATGAAAGCCTTAGAAGAAATTGCCGATAAATGGGCTGAAGAGAATAAAGATATTGTTTTAGAGCCACCAATTGTTCAAGGAGTATTATCTCTCGGTTCATCAGATGTTATTTTAAGGATAGCAATTAAAGTTAAGCCAATGACTCATTGGGGAGCAGAAAGAGAACTTAAACGAAGAATTAAAGATACTTTTGATAAAAAAGGAATAGAAATTCCCTTCCCCAGACAGGTAGTCTACCTAAGAAAAGAGAAAGAATAAAGATTAGTGAAACTGATTCCAATTGATATTCCAAATATCAATTTTTAAATAGATTTTCACATAGAATAAAAGATTCTTAGAGTACGAAATACAAGTAAATATATTTTTAAGATTATGGTAAAATAATCTTTTAAAAAATTTAGTTTAAAAATACACTTTTTATCTTCTTAAGGAATATCAATATAATCAATATCTATATTAGAAACTCCACAATCAATCTCTATCTCTGTTTTGAATTCTGATTCGTTGTAATTATTGGAAATATACATACTATCTCTCTTAATAAAGTCGTCAAGATCTTTTATAGCAATTCCCGAATCAATATTTACTGTTGTTCCCACATTTCTAGGAATGGCAATATCAATATTGGATACCCCTGTATCAATAATTATTTTAGAATTATATTTAGGAATAACTAAATTAATATTACTTGCCCCACTTTCTATGTAAAGTTTTTCTACCTTAAATCCTGATAAGTTACAATCCATATTGACAGCTCCTGTTTCTATATTTAAATCATATATTAGTTGATTATTTAATTTTAACTGCCATTTATTTTTAGGGTTACGAGAATTTCCTTTAACCGACGAATGATAGATAAGAATGTTAGCTTCCTTTTCAGTAGTAGAATATTTTTCAAAAGGTTCAAATTCTTTATAGCGGTAATGGGAGATACATTCATAAAGTAGGGGGGTAGATTCGTCTATATTAAGAGTCCCCACATCAAACTTTAATTTAATTGAAGCTTTTTCTATTTTAGAATATTCTTTAACTTCCGGAGATATTTCCACTTGTTGAGTTGATTCGGTTTCTGGTGTAACTTCGGTTTCTGAGGGTGTTTCGATTTCCGGAGCCTTTTCGACTTCGACAACTATTTCTCGGCTCAGAGTTTTTACTTCCCTTACCATTTCTCCTTCCAAACCAATTCCCATATAACTTGCCACTACTCCTAAAATAATTCCTAAGAATATGATTAACGGACCCAGGAAGGAAAGGCTTTTTTCTCTTAAGATTAAAGATATACCCCAACTTACCAAAAGCAGAGGCCAGAGTTTAATTATGTTTGACCAAACAGACCACTCTAATATATTTAAAGTGTTTGCTAAAAGGATTATTCCTATAAGTAATAAAGTTAAACCGTTAATTATTTTATTCGCTTTCATTTTTTCACCTCGATTTATTAATTTACCAATTTACCAATTCACCAATTAAATAAGTCGATAGTAAATAGCATATGATTAGCGTACAGCGTTTAGTGTATAGTATTACGATAAAATATTTTTCTTTTACAATTTTAACTTTATTTAACTTTACCTTTAATCTCTTTTTAATAGAGAGAATGAAATAAAGAATCTGTATTTATTTTTAGTTTTTTTGTAGGAGACGGATTTATCCGACCCGAGTTTTACGGGCTTGATGAATCAAGCCCCTACATATTGCTTATTACTGTATTTCTATACGCTATACGCTCTACGCTATCTTTACGATATACGATTTTATTCTTTCTTAGTAAGATTAGACCAGGAGTTAGCAATTAGAAGATCTATTAATCTTTGTTGGTCAGATAAATATTCGGGATTTAGACTTAAGGCAATTTCTCCTTCTCTTACTGCATTTTCATAATCCTGGCTGCGGTAATAAGCTAAGCCTAATTTATAATGTGCTTCAGAAAGAATATAATTTGAATCCGCTAACTGAAGAGCCAGCTCATAGTTTTTATGAGCTTTTAGAAGGTCTCCTGCATTATAATGCATATCTCCTATTTCAATGAAGGCTTGGGCAAAATTATCAAAGGTAAAATCTTTTATATATAGGGGATAAGTTTTTTGGGATAAAGTTTTTTTCATTATCGCCTGTTCATATTCTTTACCTTTTAATTCAATAAGTCCTAATCGATAATATGCTATAGCTATTGACCGTTCATCATCGCTAAATTGTGTGGCTTTATTATAGGCAGATACAGCTTGATCAATGCTTCCCACACTGCTGTAGTAATCACCTAAATTTAAATAACAAGCAGCACTTTCCTGGTAAGCTAAAAAATTGTCCAGGATATAAGGGCTGGGTTTAAGTTTACCCAATTTTATATATGTTTCCGTAGCTTTAATTAGTTGGTCATTATCCTGGTAGAGCTGGGCTAATTCGGAAATAAGCTTGTCATTTTGGGGAATGAGTTCAGCAACTTTTTCGTATTCTATTATTGCCAGATCATACTCGAACGTATCTTTGTATATCATTCCCTTTACAAAATAGGCAAAGGCATTATTGGGGTCTTCGATAATAATTTGAGTTAATTTAGTAAGAGCTAATTCCTTTTCTCCTATTTTGTACAAAGCATAACTCTGATTTATCCTGGCCAATATATTTGTTTTATCTAAACCTAAGGCTTTTTCGTATTCTTTTTCCGCGGGTTCATATAGATCTAATGAACAATAAAAGTTTCCCATATTGATGAAAGTGAAGATATCAGGTTTCGCGTTTTTTCCTTCTATAATTTCTTGCAATAATTTTTCTGTTTCACTGCTGGCGAAGACAGTGGTAGTAAAAAGGGCTAATAAAATTACTAAAAAGATTACAAAACTTAATTTCAAATTTTCTCTATACATATTTACCATCCTTTCTTTTTTAATATTTTATAACTTTACGGATAAAATCGAAGAAATACTAAAAGAATTTATACTTAATACTTATATATTCAACATTATTTTTAAAAATCCTCTTTTTTTATAAAAATATTTATAATTAATTTACCGATTACCCAATTAAATTAGTCGTTAGTGAATAGCGAATAGTATTTAGTAAGAAAAAACAAAAAAGAAAATAGTTGCAAGATGCAAGTTGCGAGTTACAAGTAGGGGCAGATCTTGTGTCTGCCCGAAACAAGACCAATGAACCAGCTAATTGGAAAACTTTTAGCCAACTAACTATTAAGACAGCCATCTCACCTGCCTAATGTTGTAATTTTTAAATCAGCATATATAATTAAAGAAGGATTTTTACTTATTTTGTCGAATAAGCTAATTATAAAAGACAATTTGCCGATATAAACTTTATTGAGGTAGATAAAAAGTAGAATGGTATTTTTCTTTCTCTTTCTTGACGCGATACTCGATACTATATACGAGATACGAGACTATGGTTAGTGTAAAGTAATCATCTTAACTTGTAGCTTGAAACTATTAATAATCGATAAACTGGTTAACAGGCAAACCGGATAACTAATGAACCAAATAACCAGTTAACTAACTAACCAGCTAACTAAATACCGAGATACGAATTTTATTTAAAGAGAGGTGGCAATCGATGAAGATTACCCATAAACTTGCTCAGAATATCGTAGAGAGAACTATGGGCATTTTAAGGAAAAATATTAATATTATGGATGAGAATGGCGTGATTATCGGTTCTGGCGACAAAAGCCGTTTGAACCAATTTCATGAGGGGGCAGCCCAGGTAATTAAGGAAGGAAAAAAAATGGAGATTTATTCCAAAGATATAAATAATTTAGTAGGGGCAAAGCCAGGAATTAATCTCCCCATAGAACATAATAACAAAATTATAGGAGTAGTGGGTATTACCGGTGAACCAAATGAAGTTAGCCCTTTTGGCGAAGTAATTAAAATGACTGTAGAGATGATGTTACAGCAGGAATTTTTATTAAAAGAAATACAATTAGAAAAACAGGCTCAGGAAAATTTTATTCACGATCTAATCTCCGGAAGAATTGGAAATGATTCAGATTTATTTTTAACTCGAGGGCAAATTGTGGGGTATGATATCCTAATTCCTCGAGTAGCCTTAGTTATGGATATTTATCAGTTTGAAAAGACCGCTAAACAGAGTTTGCAGGCATTCAAAGGGTCGAAAGAAGGAGAAATTCATTTACAAAGATTAAAGAATGATGTATTAAAAACTATTCAAGGGATATTTGTGGATACCCCTCAGGAAATTGTATCTTATACGGGGGGAGATAGATTTGTAGTTCTGAAAACTATTAATCTTAAAGATTCAGATGAAATTCTAAGAAAAAAATTATTTAGAATTGGAAAGAGAATAAAAGATACCATTTCTCAGCAGATGAAATTTAAAGTGACCATCGGAATCGGAGAATATCGTGGAGGTATTCAGGGTTTAAATAAATCATTTAAAGAAGCTACCCAGGCGTTAGATGTAGGGACTAGATTGGAAGGAGCGGGAGATATTTATCATGTAGACAATCTGGGCGTAGGCAAGCTGTTAGCGGAGATAAGAGAAGAAAGTCAGCAAGAATTTATGGGAAAAACTATTTATTCTACAAAAAATAATAAAGAGAAGAAAATAAACGAAACATTGCTAGAAACTTTAAAAGCCTTTTTTGATAATAATTTAAGTATTTCAAAAACTGCTCAAGCTATCTATGTACATCGCAATACTTTACTTTATAGATTAAGAAGAGTTAAAGAGATAACCGGTTTAGACCCTAAAAAATTTGATGATGCTGTACAACTGAGGTTAGCTTTAAAAATGAGGATATATCAAGGAAGTAATTAGTTTAAATAATCTTAAGTTGTACTAACTACTATTAAATTTATTCTGCAGAATATTTTAAGTTTTGCTTATTTTAGAAGCATATGATTAAAGAAATTAAAAATGAATAAGGACTAAGGAGGAAATTATATAATAAAACTAAGAAAACTTTCTGACCAACAAAAGAGAAAAAAAGAAAGGAGAAAATTAAATTGGCTAAGATTAATAAAAAGCAATACAAGGCATTCATTGTACCTCATACCCATTGGGATAGAGAATGGTATCAAACATTTCAACAATTTAGAGTTAGATTAATTAATTTGGTAGATAATTTAATCGATATTTTAGAAAATGATAAAACATTTAGTGATTTTACCTTAGATGGTCAGACTATTGTTCTGGAAGATTACCTGGAAGTTCATCCCGAAAAAAGGGGAATTCTAAAAAAATATATCACTGAAGGCAAAATTCATGTTGGTCCCTGGTATGTTCTCCCTGATGAATTTCTGGTGAGTGCAGAATCAATTATAAGAAATCTACTTTTAGGTCATAAGATTGCCTCTGAGTTCGGCAGAGTAATGAAGATCGGTTATATACCCGACCCTTTCGGCCATATATCCCAGATGCCTCAGATCTTAAAAGGTTTTGGAATTGATAATATTATTTTCTGGCGGGGTATAGAATATGACCAGAGTCAAGGGAATGAATTTATCTGGCAAGGACCTGATGGTACAGAGCTTTTTGCTGTTCATCTACCCAAAGTCGGTTATTGTAATGCTATGAGTTTACCCGAGGATGTAGACCAAGCCTATAAGCTAATAAAAGAGGCAATTGAAGATTTATTATCTCGAGAAACCTCAAAATCGCTATTATTATTAAATGGTGTTGATCATTTGGAAGCTCAACCCCTTATACCTCTTTTAGTAAAAGAGTTAAATAAACGTTTTATAGATGTTGAGATAAAACAAGGGAACCTGGAAGAATATATAGATTATGCTAAAGAGACTGTAAAATCTAATCTTAATAAAATTAGCGGTGAATTTAGATCAGGCAAAGATACTCATATTTTACAGAGTGTATATTCATCCCGTATGTATATCAAACAAGCTAATGAAAGGTGTGAAATCCTTTTAAAAAATTGGGCTGAACCGACTGCTTCTCTGGCTTGGCTGTTAGGCAAAGATTATCCCCAAAATTTAATCTGGACCAGCTGGAAATGGTTATTAAAAAATCATCCCCATGATAGTATCTGTGGCTGCAGTATAGATCAGGTACATAAAGAGATGATGACCCGCTTTGATTGGTCCAAACAGATCGCCCAAGGGGTAATCAATAAAAATTTAGATTATATTACAGGAAAGATTAAGATTAATTATTTAAATAAAGATGAGTTGGCTCTTTTGGTCTTTAACCCTCTTCCTTATTTCATAGATGAGAATGTAGAGGTAAGGATTAAATTCCCCCAAGAGATTAACTTAAATCGAGTGAAGGTTTTAAATACACAAAGGGAAGAGATTCCTTATCAATTAAAAGGATATGGAGCAGATTATAAAATTATTTTTAATCCTTTTAAGGTTCCTCAATTTTTAGAAGTTAATTATGCTGATATATCTTTTACCGCTAAAGACATTCCTGCCTGTGGTTATAAAATATTTATAGTTAAGGCAATTAATAATTTAATGACCTCCAAAGAATATGAGACTGATATAAGAGCCGGTAGAGATTACATTGAAAATAAATATTACAAAATAATTGTTGAAGCTAACCGAACATTAACTATTGTAGATAAGTTAAATAATAAAGTTTTTAAGAATTGCCATAGATTTATAGATGGTGGAGATGCAGGTGATGAATACACTTATTCTCCTCCCTTAAATGATGAAATAATAATTAGTCAATTGGATAATCTTAGTATTCAGGATGTAGGTCCATCTGAAGCTACTTTAAAGGTATCGGGAAAGATGATGTTGCCAGTGGGATTAAACCCTGATAGAAAATCCCGAGCAGATAAGATGATAGAGTGTCCTCTTGAATCTGAAATAAAATTATATAGTGAGATTCAGAGAATAGAATTTAAAACCAAATTTAATAATAGAGTCTGTGATCATCGTTTACAAGTAGAATTTCCCACTGCTATTAAAAGCGATTATGTTTATGCTGATGGTCATTTTGATGTAGTAAAGCGTTCCATTAATGTATCTGATAGTGAAGGCTGGAAAGAAAAAGCTTATAAAACTGCTCATAATTCAGGATTCATAGATATTAATAATAAAGAATATGGACTGGCAGTACTGAATCGGGGACTACCTGAATACGAGATAATTCCTGATAATAATACTATAGCTTTAACTTTAGTTCGTAGTGTAGGCTGGTTATCACGGGGAGATCTGGAATATAAAAAAGGAAATGCTGGTCCTTCATTTGCCACCCCAGAAGCACAATGTTTAGGAGAAAATATTTTTTCTTATGCTATTATACCTCATCAGGGCAGTTGGGATGATGCCCGTATTTCTCATAAGACAAAACAGTACAAGACCAAAGTAGTAACTAAACAATTAGAAAATCAACCAGGAAATCTATCAGATAAATATAGTTTTATTCAATTAGAAGGTGACCATTTAGAGATCAGCGCTATTAAAAAACATGAGTTCAAAGATAAATTGCTAATCAGGGTTTATAATCCTACCGATAAAGTGACTATTGGAAAGATTAAATTAGAATTTGATGTAAATAAAGTTTACCTGGGTAAGCTGGATGAAAGTTATGAAGAAAAATTAGTATATAATAATGGAGTCAAAATAGAAGTTAAGCCAAAGGAGATAAAGACTATTATTTTTGAAGTATTATTGCGTAAATAAATATAGTTTTGATAAGATAAAAAAATTTGCAATTTATTTGGTATATTATTTTTTGATTATGAAAGTCATGAGGGGATATAGAATTATTACACAAAGGAAGGATAATATGAATATAGCATTATGTCATTATCGAGTTGGCGAAACTGATGGAGTTTCCCTGGAAATGGATAAATGGGAAAAAGTTTTAGAAAATATGGGGCATAAAGTATATTTTATCGCCGGCAGTACAGGTACATCTGATGGTTATATTATACCGGAAATGAATTATAGATTTGAAGAGGATTTGAAAATTGAAAGAAATGCTTACTTAAAATTAGAAGATTATCAGGATGAGGACGAATTAATAAGAGCCATAAGAAGGCAAACTTTGAAAATTGAAGAAGCTTTGAAAAAAATCTTAATAGAAAATAAGATAGATTTAATTGTTCCCAATAATATTTTTTCAATCGGCAGAAGCATCCCTACTGCTATGGCGTTTGTTAATGTTATTAAGGAATTAGGTATTAGATGTATCGGACATCATCATGATTTTTACTGGGAAAGGGATAATTTTTCTCAGCCAACATGTAATTTTGTTCGCCACATCTTAAATAAATACTATCCCCCAAAAGATGATTTGATTTCACATGTGGTGATTAATAGTATTGTTCAAAAAGAATTAAAAGTGAGAAGAAATCTAGATTCTACTATTATACCTAATGTATTTGATTTTAATGAGAAGTTATGGGAGACTGATAATTACAATAAAGATTTTAGAAAAAAATTAGGCATTAAAGATAATGATATTCTTATGTTACAGGCAACCAGGGTAACAAATAGAAAAGCAATTGAACTGGCAATAGATGTAGTTGGGGAGATGCAGAAAGAGGAGAATAGGAAAATACTTGAAGAAGCAAAATTATATAATGGCAAAAGTTTTAAAGAGGATAGCAGGATCGTACTCGTTTTAGCGGGGATGATAGAGACTGCAGATGATTATGTTGAGAGGCTTAAAACCAGAGCCAAAAAAAGCAATGTAGAATTGCTGTTTGTCAATAATCTGGTTGAACATTCAAGGTGTACAAAAAACAATAATAAGATATATTCCTTATGGGATACGTATGTTTTTGCAGATATAATAACCTATCCGAGTATTCAGGAGGGATGGGGAAATCAGTTTTTAGAAGGTTTATTTGCCAAAAAACCGATGTTAGTATTTGAGTATGATGTTTATAAAGAAGATATCAAAGAAAAAGGGTTTAAGGTCATTTCTTTAGGCGACAAATACGAGCTTGATAAATACGGTCTGGCAAAGGTGAGTAAAGGAGTAATAAAGCGTGCTGCCGGGGAATGTATAAAATTACTTATAGATAAAGATTACAGAGAAAAGATGGTTGAAGGAAATTTCCAATTAGGAAGAAAATATTTTTCACATGAAAGCTTAGAAGAAAAATTAAAAATGATTATATAATGATTTTATGGAGGTGATTTGAAATAAAGGAATATACTATTAAAGATATCGCAAAAATCGCCAACGTTTCTCCGCGGACGGTTTCCAGAGTTGTAAATAGAGAAAAAAAAGTAAAGAAAGAAACAAGAGATAAAATATTAAAAATCATTGAATCAACCGGGTATGATGTTAATCTTATTGCCAGGTCACTTAGAAAAAAAACAACCGGGATTTTGATAGTCTTTGTAGAAAAAAATGCGGCAAATTATATAGGAAATTTCCATAATGTTTTTATCCGATATTTAGATAGCGAAGCCAATAGATTAGGGTATAAATTAATAGTTTCAAAGTCTTCAGCTTATAAAGTTGAAGAAAATAAACATGATGGTTTCTATTTGCTAAAAAACGGCTTTGCAGACGGTGCTATAATTTTTGATACTCGGGAAATTGATCGCCGGATTGACTATCTTGTGGAAAGGAAGATTCCTTTTGTTATTGTCGGTAGGGATAATGTCTATGAATCTAGTTCTTTTGTTAATCTTGATAATGTTAAAGCAGGTTATTTGGGAGCTGAGCATCTTATCAAAAGAGGGAAGAGGTCTATTCGATTTTTTCTGGGGGATAAAAATTTTACGGTAAACCAGGATAGAGCAAAAGGATTTATTCAAGCCTTTAATGATTATCATATCAAGAGTGAATTAATGCATATTGATTATGGAATTATGAACCCCAAATTTGCTTATGAAAAGATGAAGAATATTTTAGAAGAAGAAGCTCCTGATGCCCTTTTTGTCTCCGGTGACCAGAGGGCAATAGGGGTTTATCATGCTATTCAGGAAAAGAGGCTAAAAATACCCCAGGATATTGCGGTACTTGGAATTGATAATATTCCGTTATCAGAATACTATTATCCGGCCCTGACAACGATTAGCCAGTCTGTAAGAAAGATGGCAGAGGGGGCAATAAAAATTTTAGCTCAACAGTTAAAAGATCCCGAGAATCATAAAAGTCAAAGAATTATTTTCCAGCCAAAATTAATTATCAGAGCCTCTACTTAGGACGATGAAACTTTATTAAACAATTTACTCTTATTGTTGAAAAACCATATCGGAGAAGCAGTGCAATATGTCAGTATCTAAAATAAGTCGGGAAATAATAATAAACAAACTGGAATTCCTTTATGGCAGGGATAGAGCTCAAAGTACATTTAAGAAGATTGATGAATTAATCGATAGATACCAGAAGAATGGTGCCGGCAAAATTCCAAAAGCCAATTTTTTAAATGAAAAAGATGTTATCTTAATTACTTATGGAGATAATATTCAAGCAACCAATAAAAACCCCCTACAATCCTTATTCAAATTTGCCGATGAATATATTGAACAGGCAATAAATATCATTCATATACTACCATTTTATCCTTACTCTTCTGATGACGGATTTTCGGTTATAGATTATAAAAAAGTTAATCCAGCTTTAGGGGATTGGAAAGATATTGAAGATATAGGTCAAAAATTCAATTTAATGTTTGACCTGGTAGCCAATCATATTTCCTCTGAAAGTATATGGTTTAAAGAATATCTAAAAGGCAACCCCAAATATGATGACTATTTTATTAGTGTTGATAAAGATGCTGATCTATCTTCAGTTACAAGGGCAAGAACGCATCCATTATTAACAAAATTTAAAAGAAAAGGGGAAGATATTTATCTCTGGACAACTTATAGTCCGGACCAGATTGACATTAATTTCGCAAATGAAAATGTACTACTGGAGATCATCGATGTAATATTATTTTATGCCAGTAAAAGGGCCAGAATTATCCGCCTGGATGCAATCGGTCATATCTGGAAAAAATTAGGGACAAGTTGTATTAACTTGAAAGAAACGCACTATATAATTCAATTAATTAGAGCTATTCTTAATGAAATTTTTCCTGATACATTATTGCTTACACAGACAAATGTACCACACAAAGAGAATATTAGTTATTTTGGTAATGGCTATAATGAAGTCCAATTAGTATATCAATTTGCCCTCCCCTTATTAGTATTACATACCTTCTACACCGGTGATGCCTCCCGCCTTCTTGAATGGGCATCCCACATCAAGAATGTTTCTGATAAAACAGCTTTCTTTAATGTGCTTGCTACCCATGATGGTCTGGGGGTTGTTCCGGTTAAAGCCATTTTAACTGACAGGGAAATAACCGATATCGCAGATAACATAAAAGAAAGAGGTGGATTTGTATCTTATAAAACTGTAAAAAATGGGGTTAAAGAACCATACGAAATGAATATTACCTATTATAGTGCTATTGCCGATTCTAAAAAAAGTGAAGAATTAAATATAGAGAAATTTATAGCTTCGCAAGCAATAATATTATCTCTATTAGGCATTCCGGGAATTTATATTCATAGCCTGTTCGGAACGGAAAATTATCTGGAAGGAGTAAAGGAAACAGGTCAAAAAAGAACTATTAATCGAAAAAAATTTCAATACGATAAATTAAAAGAAAATTTAGCAAATTCGGATTCCAGAGAACATAAAATATTTACTGAGTTCATGAAATTAATTCATAAAAGAAAATCTGAAAAAGCCTTTTATCCCAACGGAAAGCAGGAAGTATTATTTTTAAAGAAAGGAATATTTTCTTTATTACGGACTTCTCCGGATGGTAAGGAAAAAATAATAGTCTTACATAATATTACAGATAATATGCAGAAATGTTGTTTTATAAAAAATCAGTATGGCTTAAACAAAAAAGAATATTTTGACATAATATCTGAGAAAACAATAGATATAGAAAAAATCTCTCTGACAACATATCAAATTATGTGGTTAAAGATTTATTGATTTTAAAATTTGCAATTTATTTAATATTATGTTAGCATAAAAAATAAATAAATTTTTTTCAGATAAATTGGAAACGTTTCCAAAGAACAACTTTGATAAAATTATACTTTGTGGCATAGGAGTTTTAAAAAATTTTGATGATGAAGGGAGTTTTCTACAATTTATAATCAGTGAAAAAAATAGTAAATTTGAAAGGAGTGATAAATATCGGAAGGATAAAGATTAAAGAGGTAGCAAAAAAGGCTGGAGTTGGAATAGGAACAGTGTCCAGGGTTTTAAATAAAAGAGAGCATGTAAGTTCCGCAACCAAGGAGAGAGTAATTGAAGTTATTAAAGACTTAGGTTATCAACCTCATGCTATAGCCAGGAGTCTTTCTTCTAAAAAAACAAATACAATAACAGTATATTTATTACATGATTTTACAGGTTTTAGAACGAATGTGGTTAGAGGCATTCAAAGTGAGTTAAGAAAATTTAACTTTGACATAATATTAAACTGGTTAGACAATGCGGAAGAAGTGAAAACACTTAGTAAAAGAATTCAAAATTTCTCTATTCGGAGCAAAACTGATGGATGTGTAATTATCAGTTTGTTACCGGAATCTAAATTAAAACCTGATTTAATTCCCAAGGATTATCCTATTGTATTAATCGATTCACAAAGAGATAATTTATCCTCTGTTTATATTGATAATGTTTCTGCAGCTTATAACGCCGTTAATTATCTTTTTCAACAAGGCCATAGAGCTATTGGTTATATTATGGGGGTTCAATCCACTACCTCAGGTTATGAAAGATTATTAGGTGTTAAAAAGTTTTACCAAGAGAAAGGAATTGCATTAGATAATAGATTTATTTCTATAGATCATTTTACCTTTAAAGCCGGAAATAAAGCAATGAAAAGATTTTTATTACAAGAAGATACTAATTCATTAACAGCAATCTTTGCAGCAAGTGATTATCAAGCTGCAGGGGCAGAAAAAGCTTTAAAAGAAGCTGGTTTAAAAGTACCAAATGATATTTCATTAATAGGTTTTGATGATAACCCCTTATCTGAGTATCTTGATTTAACTACATTTTCACAACCTATATATGATATGGGAGTTTTAGGGGCGAATATAATATTAAGAGAATTAGGTTATTTAGAAGAATTTCCAAAGATGAAATTTAATTTTGATACGAAGGTTGAAAACAAAAATGATAAGGTGCACATAGCATTAATCCCTAAAATGATATTTAGGAAGAGTGTGAAAAAATTAGGTTAAAACAAAAGAATATTAAGATAAAAGAATTCAAAGAAAAGAGAAAAAATATAAATTATGTGAAAAAGAAGATTATAACACAGCAAATGAAGTAGCATCGAGAAAGTGAAAATCAAGCAAAAAGAAGAGAGGGGGTGATAAAATAAATTAATAATCTATCTGCGTTTAGTGAATTTTAACTTAAATTAAAAATTTTAAAAATGGAGGATAAAGTAAAATGAAAAGGAAGTTCTTAGTATTTGTATTGTTAATTATTGTAGCGATATTTCTGATGAATGTAGGAAGTGTCTATGCTGGTAAAGTATCTCTTATGATGTGGGGAGGAGCAGTCGAGGAAAAAGAGATGAAAGGATATTTAGCTGCCTTCAATGAAGAATATCCTGATATAAAAGTTGAAATAATTCGACCAGCAGACTATTGGCCAAAATTGATGAGTATGATGGCTGCAGGAACACCCCCAGATGTTTTTTACATGGGATTTCCTGAATTTGTTAGTTATCATGAAAAGGGTGCTATTTTAAATCTTCAATCCTACGTAAATGCTGATCCCAATTTTAATGAATCGGATTTCTTCCCTGGTCTACTTAGTGCTTTCAAAGACCGGAATACAAAAGAGATATTTGGGATTCCCAAAGATTGGAGCACATATGTAGTGTACTACAATAAAGAAATGTTTAAGAAAGCAGGTTTGCCTACTCCTAATGAAATGTTCGGTTATGGACAGTGGAGTTGGCAAGATTTTCTGGAGACCGCTAAGAAACTTACTAAAGATGGTGTTCACGGAGTTGCTTTAGATGCAGGGAGATGGAAAGTCTTTCCACCTCAAGGAGGTGCGAATTGGGTTCAAGGGGTTAACAAAGTTGTTGTGAATACTCCTGAGTTTGCCAAGGCAATTCAGTTTAATGCTGATCTCTGGCTGAAACATAATGTAGCTCCTGATATGACTGAACAGGCAGACCAGGGACCATCAGACAGATTTGCTCATGAAAAAGCAGCGATGTACATCTGTGGAAGATGGAAAGCTATGTCCTATAAAGATCTAGATTTTGAATGGGATATTGCTCCTTTACCATACAATAAAGGGATGTACACCTGGGTAGATCTGGTGGCTTATTGTGTGGCTAAAGATAGTAAAAATCCTGATGATGCGTATAAGTTGGCAAGTTTCTTAACTGGTAGAAAAGGGCAAGAATTAATGGCTGCAGCTGGTCATGCTATCCCTTCGAGGATGTCTGTTGCTTATTCTTCTGAATTTGCAGAAGTGCTTCCTGATAGAGGAATTCACAATACTGTACATCTGGTGCCATATTACGAAACGATGTTGGTGTTTAATCACTGGGGTGAGATCTGGACAGCGATAAATCGGGCATTAGAGCCAGTATGGATGGGAGAGAAAAAAGCTGAAGATGCTCTCCAAAAAGCACAAAAGGAAATAGATCGTCTAATGGCAGAGTAATAAAAATCACTGTTCTCTAATGGGAAGGGGGATTATTCCCCTTCCCATTTTCTATAAAAAATTTTAATTTTGCTTTAATAAGTTTCATAATATAAAAAAGAAAGGTTAAAATGGTTAGATGAAAAAAATAAGATTATCTTATAAACATCAACAGTGGTTTTGGGGATATCTTTTTATCTTTCCAGCAATGTTGGGATTTTCCCTTTTTATGCTTTATCCAATGCTAAGTGGTATATTGATGAGTTTTACAAAATGGGGTGGTTTTGGGTCTCAGGAATGGATTGGGACCGCTAATTATGTAAAAATGTTTAATGATAAACATTTCATTAAAGCAGTGTGGAATACTATTTATTATACATTAGGGATTCTGTTTACAGGCGTTCCCCTGGCTTTAATTCTTGCTCTATTTTTAAACCAAAAATTTTTAAAGGGACGTAATTTCTTCCGAGCAATATATTACCTTCCTGTAATAAGTATGATGGTGGCTGTTTCCATGCTATGGAAATGGTTATTGAGTACGAATCATGGACTCGTTAATTATTTTATTGGACTTATAGGATTACCTCCCGTGAATTGGCTTCTCGATCCACGTTGGGCTATGCCCGGACTTATTCTAATGAGTATTTGGAAGGGGACTGGATATAATATGATTATATTTCTCGCGGGGTTACAAGGTATTCCTAAAATTTACTATGAAGCAGCAGAAATCGATGGGGCAAATTGGTGGCATAAGTTTAGAAATGTTACATTGCCTCTTCTTTCTCCTGCAACATTCTTTATTGTTATAACTACGATGATACATTCATTTCAAATATTTCAACAAGCTTACATAATGACGGAAGGTGGACCACAAGAAGCAACAACCACTATTGTCTACTACGTCTACAAGAATGCCTTTGAGTGGTTTCATATGGGTTACGCCTGTGCACAAGCAGTATTACTATTGGTCATCTTAATCCTGGCTACTTATGTTCAAAAAGAACTACAGAAAAAGTGGGTGTTTTATGAATAAAAAATTAATTTTTCATAAACAAAAAGGGCTAATTTGGGTAATTATTTCTTATATTTTGATTATTGCCGGTGCGATCGGTATGCTTATGCCATTTTTATGGATGATATCAACTTCACTTAAAGATATTAATCAGGTTTTTATTATTCCTCCAAAATGGATACCAGAGCCTATTCATTGGGAAAACTACAAAAGAGTTTTTGAACTAATAAATTTTGGTAGATATTATTGGAATACTATATTGGTAACTACAGGACGGATGGTCGGTATGTTCATTACATGTACGCTGGCTGCTTATGCATTTGCCCGATTAAAGTTTCCAGGCAGAGATATTCTGTTTTTCCTCTTGCTTAGTTCCTTGATGCTGCCTTTTGAAGTTCTTATGGTACCAGTCTTTATACTAATGAAAAATTTGCATTGGATTAACACCTATCAGGTTCTGATTATTCCTCATGCACTGGGAGCATTCGGTGGGGCTTTCAGTGTATTTTTATTGAAACAGTTTTTTCTTACCATACCTAAGGAGTTAGAAGAGGCGGCTATTATAGATGGAGCAAGTCCTTTTAGAATATTTTGGAGTGTAATGTTACCACTGGTAAAGCCCGCACTGGCAGCGATGGCAATATTTACCTTTGGTTCTGCCTGGAATGATTTTACTTACCCACTTATTGTAACAAACACGGACAATATGAAAGTCCTTGCTCTTGGTATTGCTGGTTTTAAGGGTTTCCGAGAAGGACTAACCCAATGGCCACTAATGATGGCAGCCTCAGCGATGTCCATTTTACCGATAGTAATAGTCTTTATATTCGCACAAAAATATTTCATCGAAGGGGTAAAAACGACTGGTTTGAAAGGATAAGTACAACAATATCTGAGATAAAAGGATAGTGAATAAATTGGATCAGTTAAATTTATCAGAATTCATGAAGAAAAAGTCAGATTATGATAGAACCCTGGAATTACGTCAAAAAATAAACCAATTATTTAAAGACGAAAAACTAAGGAACAGTTTAAAAATAGAGTTAAAAGGTGGAATTCTTTGGGGAAAAGAAGTTGAGTTAGGAGAAAGTGTCCAGGTAGAGAAAGGCGCGGCGATATTAGGGAAAACAAAGATTTTAAAAGGGAAAATAGAAAAAAGCGCTATAGTGATTGATTGTATAATACAGGAAATTGAAGCAAAATCAAAAAGCATGCTTTTTTTAGTAGAACAATTAGATGAACAAAAAGTAAAAACCGAAAAGGAACAATTTCTAACAGATTTAATAATTTTAGATAAAGGAATAATTAGAAAAGTTAGAGTATGTTCAAAAATTGGGGAAATAATCAAGAATAAAATATTTAATATTGATGGCAGAGAAATAACCTTTAATAAATTATTAGAGTTTTCTAATTTTAAGGCTTCTTATATAAATGGTTCAAGTTATCAGTTTCGTGAGAAACTATTTGGTCAACCCATAAATATTCTTTTTAAAAAAGTTGAAATTTTAAAAAGGTACGAAGGAAATCCTATTCTAAAACCAATTCCAGAGAATTATTGGGAAGCAAAGTCAGTTTATAATCCTGCTGCGATTCGAATAGATGGCGCAACTTATATTCTATATCGGGCTTTAGGGAATGATAATATCTCTCGTTTAGGTTTTGCCTGGAGTAGAGATGGTTTTAATATGGATGGGAAATTAAATTATCCTATTTTTACACCTGATGCTGAATATGAATTTAAAGAAACAGAGATCTTAAGAAATCGAATACGAGAAAAAGGAGGATGCGAAGACCCGAGATTAACCTTAATTGGTGATAGGATTTATATGACTTATAGTGCTTATGGTGAAGTACTTCAAATAGCAATGGCCTCGATTAAGATTCAAGATTTTATTAAAATACCTAATACTCCAAAATCAGAAATTAAGAAAAAATGGATAAAATATGGTCCCTTATTCTCTAATGTATACGATCGAAATGCAGTATTATTCCCTGAAAGAATAGATGGAAAATATGTATTATTACGAAGGCCAATACGGGGAAAAATACGAAATATCGCCATTAGTTTTTCCGAAACCCTGGAACCACCCTGGAAACACAATTTTGTAGAAATTATGAAAGCCCGCCCAAAGATGTGGGATTCTGAACGGGTAGGAGCCGGAGCACAGGTTTTAAAGAGTAGATATGGATGGCTATTGATTTATCATGGAGTTGGAATTAATAAAGGGAGAAGGAGTTATATGATAGGTGCAGCATTATTAAATTTAGGTGATCCGACAAAAGTAATATACCGTTCTCCTGAACCAATATTTGTACCGGAAAAAGATTATGAATTTTATGGCTGGGCTCCTAATGTGGTCTTTACTAATGGAATTGTCCCAAAAAATAAAGATTCAGATCAAATCATTAATGATACTGATGAACTTATGATGTATTATGGTGGAGGAGATCAAGTAATAGGCGTAGCCTCTGCAAGGCTATGTGATATTATTCCATTAGAGAAGTTTAAATATGCAAGTAAAAAGTAATAAAGTAAAATATTTTATTGTGAATAAATATAATTATTGGAGAGATTAAAATGCAGAAAGTAACTGTAGTTATACCGACTTATTGGACCTGGCCTAAAGATATTAAAGATAAGGGAGAGAAATCTATTTTTGACCATCCGACTCCCCTTGATTTAGATGGAACATTAGCCAGAACATTGGAAAGTTTTAAGAAGATAAATTATCCTGATTTTGATATTTTAGTAATAACAGCTTTCACAAATGTGGAGATTGCGGAGAAAGTAGAAAAAAGAATTCAGGGAATTATTGATAAGTTTAAAGATAAATTGGAAATAAAACATTTTTCCTATAGTAAATTAAAGATATTAAGAGAAAGATTATTTGAACTTGGGCATTATAAGATTTTACAGGAGATTAACCTGGAAAATTATAATAATATAAGAAACTTACAATTGATCGTGTCTTATATTAATAATAGTGATGTGGTGGTTGGCATTGATGATGATGAAGTAATTAATGATGGTAATTATTTATATAAAGCAGCTGAATATGTGGGGAAAGAATACAAAGGAGATTTTGTAGCAGGAGTAGCTGGCTACTATTTAGATAGAGAAGGGAATCATAGATTAAAAGTTGAGGGACAAGAGGAATTAGAAAATCTCTTTGATAAAAAATCTTACCTTATGGATTTAACCTATGATAGATTAGACCATACAGAGGGGCGTTTAGTCAAAACCCCTCTAGTCTTTGGTGGAAATATGGTATTTCCTCGCACAACTATAGAAAGAATATCTTTTGACCCCTACAATACCAGAGGAGAAGATATTGATTATTTAATAAATGCAAAAATGGAAGGGCTTAATTTCTTTTTAGATAAAGAATTAAATATAACTCATTTACAACCTGATTATAAAAATATCCATAATAGGATTAATATTACCCAACTAAAACAAGATATCTTGCGATTTATTTATGAAAAAGAGAAAATTGAGCAAGTAAAAAAATATAATAATTTAAATAATATAGATATTGAGGAATTAATGCCATATCCGGGTAGCTTTTTCGAGGATAAAGTTTTTTCCGATGCAGAAAAGAAACTTGGAAAAGCCCTATCTGATAAAAACATAGCTGAAACAGAGCCTGAAAAGGAAGCCCGAGAGTTTATTAATTATGCCAAAGAAAGGGCAAAAAAGTTAGTGCCGGAATATTTTAAATTTCGCTTATTATGGAAAGATATGATTAAAGATATCAAAAATGATCAAAAATTGAAAGAGGTAGTTAAATGATAAAATTAAAAAGACTCTCTAACCAACCCATCCTATTACCCAAAAAAGAACATCCCTGGGAAGCGGAAGCCGTATTTAACTGTGCCGCAATATATGATAATGGCCTGGTACATATGATTTACCGAGCTACCGATATTGCCCCCAATGGAAAAGAAGGACCCTATATTAATCGCCTGGGTTATGCAGTAAGCAAAGACGGGATTCACTTCAACCGCTTAGAACAACCAATTTTATCCAATGATACAGAACAAGAGGCGAGGGGCCCGGAAGACCCTCGAATTGTTAAAATAGGTTATACCTTTTATATGATGTATACCGGGTATGGGGGTAGATTTCCGGAAGACTTCAGAATTTGTCTGGCAACTTCCAAAAACCTTATAGACTGGGAGAGACGAGGTATAGTCCTTAATGAACCCAACAAAGATGCTTCCCTGTTCCCCGAGAAGATCAAAGGTAAATATGTAATGTTTCACCGAAGAGAACCGGATATCTGGATAGCATATTCTGATGACCTTAAAACCTGGTATGACCATAAGATTATAATGAAGCCCCTACCCGATTCTGATTGGGAATATAATAAAATAGGAATAGCCGGGCCTCCGATGAAAACAAAGCAGGGTTGGTTCTTAATATACCACGGCACAAGTAATGAAAAAGGTTACTGTCTGGGAGCAGCCCTCCTTGATTTAGATGACCCTTCCAAAGTTCTGGCCAGACAAACTGAACCAATATTAGAACCTGAGCTCGATTGGGAAGTAAATGGTTATATCCCCAAAGTAGTATTTAGTTGTGGTCAGGCAGAGATTGGTGACAGAATCCTGGTCTATTATGGCGGGGCAGATACGGTTATAGGGGTGGCTGAACTTGATAAGAAATTTATAAAATTCGGTTAAAACTGTGACTGTAATTTATATTATGATTTGAAATAGAGTTAAAAAGTAAATATATATTAGCAAATTTAATGACAAAATAAAAACGGGGTAAGCTATAAAGAAAATTAGCTTCTTTTCTTTAGCTTACCCTTTTTATTTTAAAATTTTATCTCTATTCAATTCTCCCCAACTCTACCTTCATTCCCGAGAGTTCTTTCTGTACCTCCGCAAAACGCAGAGAATAATATTCCCGATTCTGCTGATTAAGATTGGTGATAGTATTGTGAATCTCTTTAGTATTTTCCAGGACCTGCCGATATCCTTCTTTCTGGGCAATTACTATCTCCTGCATAAATCTGTCGATACGAAAGATTAAGAGTATCGATAAGGCGATAGGGAACCCCTGATTGGCAATGATATCTGCTAAATTATGAATATCCAATATTTTCCTCCTTTCTAAAAGTTAACCAAAAGGGGGGAAAGGGGGACATTCTTCTTTTATATTCCCGCATTTAATGCATGGTGAAAAGTAAAGTGTGTCCCCTTTTTTCCTCCCTCCACCTGCTCCTCTTGGTAGGTCGGACATCTAAGTGCAGGAAGTTCTTCTTCTCATAGAACCCGATTCCGCCAAAACCAATATTTTCACATATCTCTAAAAGTTCAATTAAACTAATATCTTTTACCTTTATATCTGCTGCCAGTCCGATACGGTGGTAGCTGTTTACTACTCCTCCCACGTTCCGGTTATATCCCGAACAGCGATAACCGGAAGTAATATAAACTGGCTTTTCCAAAATATTTCTTAATTCTACTAATTTAGCCAGCAGCTTGGGATGTAACATTACCAGATTACAGCAGGGACAGGCAAACTCGGATAATTTAAAATTTTTAGCTACTTTCAAATTATTGATACTATTTAGCATTTGCATGTGAACTAACTCCTTTCAGTCGTTAGTTAATTGACCAATTGGTCAATTAACTAATTACAATCTCCTCCCCCTTGAGGGGGAGGATTAAGGTGGGGGTGATACATAGACAGGCGAGACGCCTATCCTACGGAAATTTATTTAGTCATAAGTGACTGTTGGATAGGGCCTTTATCTTTTATTAATTTTTTCTTCAATAACAAATCATATCTCTGCTGATTAATCCTTCCCACATTGGCCTTCATCATAGTCTTTACTGTCTTTTCTTCCGATTTTCTTAATTTGATATTCTTATCAGCCAATATCTCTATCAACTTCTTCCAGGCTATCTCCCATTTCTGGCTGCCGTTTCCTATCCCCAGCTCTTCTTCTGCCCAGAGCATAGAAGATAAGATGGCTTCTTTTATGGTACTTGCTCTATCTTCTCCTAATTTGTTCTTTAAGAAACTGTAGAAGATAGAGACTAAAGATAATAGCAGGGCATTTAATAGATACTTAGATATAATAGTTTCAAGCATTAATTTTCTCCTTTCTGTCGAAAATAGTTTCAAGTTGCAAGTGGTAGGGGCGTATTGCCATACGCCCCTACAAACTAAAAACTATAAACGAAAAACTGGAAATAATGGTTAACCATTATTTCCTACACATCCATAACATCAGTAGACTTGTAATCAAGTATCCGAGCATTTACTTTAGCTACTAAGTCATTACCGTTATTATGGAAGATGTTCTTGGTGATGATCGTATCCATCACTCCTTCTACTGCTGCATCCTGGGCAACTAAGTCCACATAGTCTCCATCATCTACGTTCTTGGGGTTATTTAAGGTTAGGTTTATGGTTTTAGCTGCACTATCTCTAAACTGCATATACAGTCTCTTATAACTGGTTACTTCTCCTAATTCGGTGGCCATTATATTTTTTCACCTCCTTATCGATTAACCAATTGACCGATTCACCAATTCTCCGATTCATAAATGCGGGTATTAAATGCTTTGGATTCCCATTTTCATGGGAATGACAGAGGGAACCGCGGGAATGACATCTGCCAATTGGGAAAGGTTAATTGATTAATTTATTTTAATTTTTACTTTCTTGTTTTTTCTGGCTAACGACTATTCACTATTCACTAACGACTAATTTGCTACTCCGTAAGTTGGGATTCTTTTTCGAATCTGACTTCATCTACAGTGTACTTCTGCAAGCCTACTAAAGCGGTAGCTACATCATAGGCATCCTGTTCGATAGCAGTAGATTTAATCTTGTTAAAGGTTTTGCTATTAACGATAGGTGCTCCGGTTTCCGGATTAGTGCCTACTACTAACCTTAACTGTAAGCTTGAATCACGGGGAACGGTTACTACTGTGGCCATTTATATTTCACCTCCTTTCTGATTAATTGAGGGGTAATGAGTAATTAAGGATTTGCATTCAAGTTTTAAAATGTAAATCGCAAGTTGTATCTGGTAGGGGTCGGATTTATCTGACCCGTCTTAGCGGGCTCGATGAATCGAGCCCCTACCTTTACCTTGACTTTCAGGCTAATCAAGGGTTACCTATTACTTGTCACTCATTACTGGTTACTGTTTTTAGCTTATGGTTATTAGTCCGCTCCTATTTTTTCTCATTTTTCCGGCTAACGACTAACGACTATTCACTAACGACTAATTTACCCCTCTACTTATATAGAAAAGAAAAAAGGGTTATTTTACAACCTACCATATAAATATTTTTAAATATTCTTTAATACTTTCTTTTGCCCGTATTTTTTAAAACACAATCATGAGTTTATTTATTCCCTTTTTTCTGCTTTTGTTTACTGCCTGTTGGCTTACTCCATAAAATCTGGCGATTTCTTCTTCCTTGTATCCTTCCAGATAATATAGAGAGATAATGTTTCTCTCTTTTATGGTTAAACGTTCATAACCTTTTTCCATATCTACTTCCTGTAAGATATTTTCTAATCTATTCAAAAGCATTATCCTCCTTACGATATTTGGTAGGGGCGTATTGCAATACGCCCTTGCAAGTCTCAATCACTTATTTTTAAACCAGAGGAGATTTCTATTTTTTGCTTAAGGTATTTCTGGTAATAGAGCCATAGTCTCCAGTCAATCACTTTCTTTAGGTAACCGGCAAAAGTAACCGGAGGCTGTTCTTTATAATCATAGACAGCCAGGATAAAAAGCAGTGCCCCCTGCTGAAAAACATCATCATATTCCAGGCCTATTCGGGAATATCTTTTGGCTCTCGATTTTAATAATGGCTTAAATTGATTGAACAGTTCCTCCATCGCCTTTACCTTTCTCTGTTTGGCACGAGTGATTAATTCTTTTAGTTCGGACATAAATTTTCTCCTTTCAGTCGAAAATAGTTTTCAGTTTTTTGTAGGGGGCGGATTCATCCGCCCCGTCCTTTTTCGGACTTGATGAATCAAGCCCCTACATTCAGAAAGATAAGCTTCCCCCCGTCCTATGATTTAGATTAAGGTGAATCCATTACCATTAATTTTTCTCTTAGAGAATGAAACCGTTCTCTTGCTTCTTCAGTGGAGAGGATTTTATCCCCCTCACCCTGACCCTCTCCCTCCAGGGGAGAGGGGAGTAGGGAATCGAGATTGACATGCTTGGGATTGCCACACTCCCTGCGGTCGTTCGCAATGACATTGGGTATTATGTCATTCCCGCGAAAGCGGGAATCCATCCTTCTTGTCTCCTCCCCCTTCGAGGGGGGAGGATTAAGGTGGGGGTGAGGTATTGGCCGAGACTCCGGTTCCTCTCCCCGGTAATCATTTTTTAGTGCGCTTCTCAACCAGCCTGCAGGATTTTTAATATTTTTCTTCTCCAACAGCAAATCTAACTTCTCTTCAATCTTCTTGGTCGAATATTCTTTTAATATCTTTTCCATAAATTCCTCCTCAAAATCTAAATCCCTTAACCGTTCTCTTATTACTTGCATTCTTTCTTCTCCTTTCTCTTTTAATTTTTTAAAATTAACAGCAACAACAGCCTCTTTTTCTCTCTTTGTTGCTGCTGTTGAATTGGTAATGTTAAGATTGGTATTGTTAGGGTAGCGTTTTGATACCAAAGAAAGTTTCATATTGCTACCAATAGAGGTATCATTTTGATACCTATCAGGTTTCATTTTGCTACCAATAAAATCTATTATTTTATCCGGATCCGGAGGCCCTGAGAGCTCTTCCAGAGGAGTAATCTGATAGATATTATTTCTATAATGACCGGTAGTAGATTTAGCCCTTCTGATATTTTTAATCAGACCGAATTTAAGCAGGGTATTCTGGTATCTAAGCAAGGTAGTTTTAGCTATCCCCATCTGCTTACAAAGAGAATCTATGGTCGGCCAGGCCATAACTTTTCCTTTATGGCAGTAAGTAAGCAGTTCCTGATAGAGCACCACAGGACCTACCCCTAATATACTGACCCATTTCTTTAGGAAGTGGTTGGTGACAATGATGTAGCCTTCTTTTTTTTCTTCACCCGGTTTACTCCGCTTGTTTTGCCTTTCTCTTTGCATGTATTTCTTCCTCCTTAGTCAAAAACGATTTTCGGTTTACGGTTTTCAGTTCTTTGTAGGGGGCGGATTCATCCACCCCGTCTGTTTCTTTACGACCGGTAAGCCAATTAACCAGCTAACTAACTTATTAAATCATAGTAAAAATTTGTTGTAATAAGATTTCGATTTGTTTTCCATTTGTTTTTGATTTATTTTCGATTTATTTTTATCCGAAGTTAATCTGAAAATAAAAAATCCGAACAACCATTTTGATTGTTCGGATTTAAAGATTTAAATTTGATTAATTTATATTTTTTAATAATAGGCAGACGAGATGCCTGTCCTACTGTTTATTAATTTATTTTTAGTTCCTTATCATTTATATTTAACATTACACCTCTTCCGGGTACTACTTTTAATATATCCCGAATTTTTTCTCTATTTGTTTGGTTATTACCAATTGTATTTAAAATATTTTTTCTAAATTTGCATATATGCTGAATTATTCGGGTATAGATTGCCTCAGTTCTTGCTCCCCATAGTTTCTTTACAATACTCTCATAGCTCATTACTTGCCTGTTGTGTTGGGCCAAGAGATGAATTAAAGAAAATTCTGTAGCAGTTACCTCAATCTTTTCCCCTATAAAGATTATTCTGTCCGGGCGGTTGAGGGAGATTTCAAGTACAGTTTTTGGCTTTTGGTTTTTAGGTTTTAGATTAGAATTCGGGTTTTCAGTTATCGACGGAGAACTTACGGATACGGTTTGTAAGTTATGAGATGTCGAAGTAGTACTTGTGGTTTTTAGTGGAGAGGGGAGGATTGCCGATCCGGGCTTATCACGGTTTTCATCTTTCACCATCCATTTTACTTTCAGCATTTTCTGGTGATTATTTTCTTCTTTCATTCTTCTTAGAATTCTTTGAACTAATCTTTTTGGAATCAATTTACCTAATTTACCCTCACTCGCATTCCTCAAAGAATTCTCATCCCTATATCCCGCCCCTACCAACCTTCTAATATAGTATCGGCTTAAACCGGGAATATACAGCAGGGCTAAATTTGCTCCCTCTTCCTGTACTCCTTCTACTAATCTGTTGGATAACATCCTTATTTTATTTAAATCTTCATTTAGTTTTTTCTCCCAGCCCATACCTTCTGCAATCGCTGACAGACAATCTGCTAACCAGGAAAAACCTTTCCCCAATCTATAGATACAACCCCGGTAAAGACCATATTCCTCCTCAATTTCCTTAACGTTCTTTTTTCCCTCTACCAAATCATATAATAAATGAGTCTTCATAAAGGTGATGTCATCCTCCAAAGAAGTAATCCCTTCTTTCTCTTTTTTAATTAAAATATTTTCTCGAAAAAGCTTCTTATCTTCATCACCCTGTTCGAATATCAGATGTAAGAGTTTATTCCAGTAACTTTTTTTACAACCATATTGATAAATCCCTTTTTTATAATCATCTCTAATAGCTTGAGAAAAGGGGATAGGTAAAGCTTTACCATCAGGGCTTAAAGCCAATACAAAAAGAATCTCCAGAATACTAATATCTCCATTTTTACAATATCCCAACCAGGACTTAAAAAACAGAAAAGTTTCAACTTTAATTCTCTTGGCAGCTATTAAAATACCGCTACCGGTAGGGAACAGAACACCATTTTTATCCATCCTAATCAATCTGTTTCCTTTTAAAATATTCAAGGCTTTTTCTATTCTTTTATCAATATTTGCCTTATTAAAAACAAACTTCCAGTAACCGGAAAGGAAATTATTATCTTCGAATTTACTCTGACTTTTTAAAGAAACAAATTCCTCTTTCTTTAAATGACTCTTTAAATTTTCATAATTAAGTTTTATATTTACTGCTAATCTTAGAAGATAAGTAATTAAATCATTGTCAACATTTAACAACTGTTTATTTGCCTTATATTTGCAATTATTATTTTTTAAATATTTAAAATAAAGATTCTGGTAAATAATCTGAAAGAGTAGGGAATGAGCCAGAAAAATGACCCTCCCAAACTCTAATGCTCCGGCTCTTCCGCTCATATTTTCAATAGCAGAAAAGGTAAGGCTGGTTCGATAGTTAGGAGGGTAATTTCCTTCATCATTATATATTTTATCCAGGGCAATAATCACATTCTTAAAATGAAGATTGATACCCATGGCCATGATGCTGGTAGCACAGATAACCTTTATTTCCCCCTCCTTTTGGTAAGTCTCAATCAAATTTCTTTCTTCCCATGATAGGTTCTTATTATAATAGGCAATACCTTTTTTTAAGGTCTCTTTCAACTCATCTCGGGAAAGAGTTTCTTCCATTTCCTTCAACTCTTTTAATGCACAAGATGCGGCAGGGCTTTCTAATTGAGACGCCAGCCACTTAGCCCATTTTTGCGTTTCTTCACAGGTTGCAAAAAATATCAAGACCGATTCTCCCTGTTTTAACAGATGTTTCACTGTCTCCAATAGATAATCCTTAAAATAATTATCACGAACTGCTTCCGGTTTAAAAAATACTTCTTTTTTAAAATTTTCCTTCTTTTTTGAAGTAATATATTCAAAGACACCATCCCTCACCATTCCTTTACGCAGTTCCACCGGTCGTTGATAGGAAATAAGGATTCGTGCAGGAAACCACCTTAAGAGAGCTTCTTGATTTTCAATAAAAGCTGAAAGGGCGATAATCTTAATATTTTTATTCTTTGTATCGATATGGTTTACCATACTTTCCAGCAGGGGACCCCATTTTAAGTCATTAATCAACTGCATTTCATCGATGATGACCAAAGAAACAATTTCTAAAAAACGAGGACACATCAAACAAAAGTAATTAAATTTTTCATAGGCCATTACCGCAATATCATAATCTCCGGAGATGATATTTTGGTCATCTTCACTCCGGTCACGGGTAGAGATGACCATATCTATTCCGTATTGACTGTAGAGGTTTTTAAAATGCCTATATTTTTCATCAGCCAGTGCTCTTAAAGGAACTAAATAAATGGTTTTTTGAAGATGAATGGCCTGAGTTATTGCAGCCATTTCTCCGATGAAGGTTTTTCCTGAAGATGTTGGGGCGATAACCAGAAGATTTTTACCTTTGTCATTGCTCCCATTTATGTCATTCCCTTCTTCTTTTTTCCCTCGCCCTTGAGGGGAGAGAGCAGGGTGAGGGTGAATCTCATTTTCCCCCCAATTCAAAATCCCATAATTTTTCACCGCCTCCTCCTGTATCGGCAGCAAATCAGGTGAGTAATGTTTTTCCAAGATGTTTACAATATGAGAAGGTATACCATAATTCTTCAATTCTTCAATTTTCATTGATTCAGTCATTTAATATATTCCTTTCTTTATATATTTTTTTAATTAAAACTAAAACGAATATTAGAATAACCTCTATTGCAAATCTAAGCTGTAATGGAAAAATAGAACGATAGAATCACCTCCCTGGTATAAGATAGTGATTAGTTAAAAGAGTGGGTAATTGAAAAAATGTAATAAACTGCAGCAGGACACACTTTTTGATTATACTATTTTAAAATATTATTTCAATATTCCCTCTATCTCTCCCCCCTCTGTCATTGCGAGGAACGAAGTGACGCGGCAATCCCAACTTACCACCGTAATGCACTGAGGACATTCTTCTTTTATACTCTCGCACTTACACATTAAAAGGGGGACATTCTTCTTTTGTATTCCCGCACTTACGCTTGACGAAAAGTAAAGTGTGTCCCCCTTGTAATAATTATTTTCTAAAAAAAGAAGGATTTTTAAAACTTATATCGTATATAATAAATATAGACAAATTTTGTCATAAGCAACTATAAAATAAGCACTTGAGTTTTTAAATTGATTAAATTTAATATTGTAACCTGTATGAAGGTAACAGGAGAGACTTTTTCTTTTCATCATAAAAGAAAAGGAGCCGAAGAGGTAAGATACCAAAAGTATTGAAACTTTCAGGCAAAAGAACCGTTGCCGGACAGAACTCTGGAGAGCTTTATACATAAAAGCACCGAAGGGGCAATTCCTAATTTTTAGGAAAACCCATACAGAGTTTACTTAAAGAGTTATTTCCTATTTTCTTAGGAAGAATCTTTCAGGTAAAAGGACAGAGTAAGAAAATAATTATATTACTCTCTTACTCCGTCCTTTTGTTTTTACGATGAACACTCTATGCAATTAATCAAAAGCTGAAAAGGTAAACTACCCGAAAATGTAGAATGCAAAGTTATGGGTCTAAAATATTATGACCGCCAGACTACCGGCTTTTTTACGTGTGTACTATTTTACAAAATTATCATTTTTTAAAAAAAAACTAAAAAAATCAAACTTTTTTCATATTTTTCAAATTATTTTATTAATTATTGCCATACAGTAGTCGTAGCCGTGTGATATAATTATAAATAATATCTAATTTTAATTAAAAAGTAGTTAAGGGGAAAAATATTAAATGAGCGATTATTTTGTATTAGAGATATTTCCTAAATTAGGTTTATCTTTTACGCCTATAGAGGGCCAAGTGAAATTTAATTTTCAAGACAGAGAATGCTTTATAATTACACAAGAAGAGTCTACTGAATTTAAAATTAATACTGGCGCAAAGAGTTGTAATATTATTCCGCAATATAACCCAGTTAATCTATATGTAAAATGCCAAAAAGATGATATAGAAAAAGGAAATCAGTTTATTGTTATAGAAAGAATTTGTGACATTTTATCATTTGCTACTGCAAGTCATGTTGCATATTTTTTACCCAGACTTAGTGAATATTCTTATGTTCCCGGTTGGGGCATAACCAAAGTTATACCTTCTAAAAGTTTTTCAGAAAAATTGACTTATAAAGGCTCTAAAAGTACTTTTTTAAATGTTAATGGAGCGACTAATATTATTCAAAAAATATATTCCTCTCCATATAAAGAAAGAATATTAGCTTCTATTCATATGAATAGATTAGCAAAATATAAATCTTCCACTCATATTACTGAAGCATTAACAGATTGTATTAATTCTTTAGAGGCGTTATATATGATAGAAAAAGGTAATTATCAAAGTTCTCCTAATTATAATATTATTCCAAAACTATCAGGCAGTAAAGTTTTAAATAAAACTGAAATGCTTGAATATTTTATTAAAAAATACTCTACACGTACGGATAGCTACAAATTTGCAAGCGGAAAGGATCCTTATGCAATACGTTCAGCCTATCTTCATAGAGGAATGTTAATTGAACCTGCAAGCAAAATAATTGTTCCCAAAAATTTAAAAGAAGCAGAAGAGTCTTTCAAATTTAATAATTTTTACGCAAGTGTTTTTTCTGCGATTTATAATTTTGTTACCAGAAAGGGTTTTATGGACTCATTAGACTAAATGAAATATAAATAAAAAATGACCTTTATCTTTGTAGGGGGGATAATATGATTCCGATTGCAATAGAAGAAAAAGTAAGAAATTTGAAAGATATCGATTCTATTTTTGAGCTTTTCGAATTTTTAGGATACAAAGAACATCTTTTTGACAAATCCTACAAAAGAAATAAAACTGATTTTAACCTTCCAAAAGATATTCTCCCTAATATAGAGAATGTGTATTCTGTATTCAACATCGAAAAACATTTATTCTGTTTTACTATTGAAACTAAAAATATTTCCCGACCTTTCTTAAAGGCCCTCTCTAAATCTCTCTTAGATAGCTATATCAGGGTTCTTCTTATCTCTACAGATGATTGGGAGACTTATTATTTTACTTTACCTCAATATGAAAAACACGAAGGAAAGAAAAGATTAAAATTATCTACTTTAATTGTAGATACAAAACAAATTTATCGTACTGATTTAGAAGTTATTTCGACCTTAAATATTACGCAACAAGAAACTTACCGGGATATCTGGAGAAATTGCTGGCAGCAAGCCTTTAACAAAGAAAGAGTGAATGATGAGTTTTTTAAAGATTTTGAAAAAGTATTTTTTGAGTTAAGAAGTTTAGTTTTCAAACAGATAAAAGATGTAAAATTAGCTCACGAATTTGCCCAGCAAACCTTAAACCGATTTATTTTCCTTTATTTCATTGCAAAAAAGAAATGGTTAGCTTCTGATAAAAAATTCATAAGTAATTTTTATAAAGAATACAAGATAGAAAGAAACAAGGGCAATGTTCCTAAAGATTCTTTTTATGAGAATTGGTTAAAGATATTATTCTTCGAAGTTTTTAATAAATCTTTTCCCAGTTTAGGCATTGCCAGATATATTCCTGCTGAATTTAAAAATAATTTAATAATGTTTCCCTATCTTAATGGCGGCCTATTTAACGAAGAAGATTTTGATAAAGTCGGGGTGAATATTCCGGATTCTACCTTTAAAAAAATTTTTGTTTTTTTAGATAAATATAATTTTACTATAAAAGAAGATTCGCCTTTAGATGTTGAGGTAGCGGTTGACCCCCAGATGCTGGGTTATTTGTATGAATCTTTTGCGAATATTGCTGAGGAAATCTACGAACGAAATGACTTAGGAGTTTTTTATACTCCGGTTAGTGAAGTCGACTTTATGGTTCGGAGATCTTTAGTAGAATATTTTGCCAACCATTTACAAAAAATACCTAAAGACATTATTTACAAGTTTGTTTTTGATGAAGACAAGAAAGAAGCTATAGGATATATTAATAAACGCAACTTATGGGAAGATCTAGAATTTCTTATAGAAGATGTGAAAGTAGTTGATCCGGCTTGTGGTAGTGGCGCCTTTTTATTAGGATGTTTAAAAGTATTAGTAGAATTAACTCAAATAACAAATAGGCATTTAGGTAGAGAAAGAAAAGATTTTGATATTAAAAAAGATATTATTGGAAATAACCTTTTTGGGGTAGATGTAATGAAGTGGGCATTGCATTGTGCCGAATTAAGACTTTGGCTTTCTATGATTGTGGAAGCAGACCTACCGGAAGAAAGAAGAAAAGAACCGCTTTTGCCCAATTTTAATTTAAGGTTGCGGGTGGGTGATAGTTTAGTTCAAAAGATAGGAGGCATAAGTTTAGATTTAAGAGATTTAACTATTTCAAAAGAAACAAAAAGAAAACTTAAATATCTAAAAGAAGAAGAACGGAGATTTTATAACAATGACCCGTCAAGAAAATTTAAGGATTCTGAAGCAGTAAAAAGAGAAGAAACAAAAATTTTTCAGGAAATTTTAAAAGAAGAGATACTAAATATAAGTAAAGAAGTCCAAGCGTTAAATAATCAATTATATAAGATAAGCCAATTAAATATTTTTGGAGAAACCTCTAAAGATAAAATAAATAAAAAAAATCTTAAGAATGAGATAGAATTTTTAGAAGAAAAAAGAGAATTACTCGAAAAAGCTTATGAAGAATTAAAACTCAAAGGAAAACAATTTGTTGTTTGGGAAATTGATTTTGCAGATGTATTTGAAGAAAAAGGTGGATTTGATGTGGTTATTGGGAATCCTCCTTATATAAGAACCGGAGGAATATCTCCTCCGTTTAAACCCAAAAATAAAACAAGCAAAAACGAAATACAAAAATATAAAGACGATCTTATTGAGAATATAAAAATAAAGTATCCTTTCATTGAAAAATTTGATAAAAACTGTGATTACTACATTTATTTTTATTTCCAAGGGTTAAGCCTTTTAAATCCAAAAGGAACTTTTTGTTTTATTACCTCTAATTCCTGGCTTGATGTGGGTTATGGTAAAATATTACAAGAATTTTTAGTTAAATTTGTGCCGATAAAGGCTATATATGATAATCAAGTTAAAAGAAGTTTCGCTCACGCTTCCATAAATACAGTAATAGTATTTTTCGGTGCTCCATTAATTAAAAATGATAAAAACCTCAATCCTACCTGCTTAGGTAATATTACTAAATTTATTATGCTTAAAAAACCATATGAAGAAGTTGTTTCTAGCCAGAATTTAATAGTAATTGATAATTTTATTCATGATGATCAAAGCTTATTTGGGAATATTTTAAAAACAGATAAATTTAGAGCGTACGCTATAAAACAAAGAGAATTATTAGAAGAAGGGATAGAAATTAAGCAGAATAAAAATGAAATATTTGAGGATAAATTATCCGGAGAATATATTGGTTCAAAATGGGGTGGAAAATATTTAAGGGCACCCGATATTTACTTTACGATATTGAAAAAAGGAAAGGGTAAATTAGTAAGATTGGGAGATATTGCCGAAGTGCGTCGTGGTTTTACTACTGGCGCCAATGAATTCTTCTATATTGAAGATGTAACGGATAAAATACAAATTTCACAAATTAAACCGAAGATTAAAAACATAGGAAATTTTAGTAATATTGAAGAAATAAAAAAAGTGGGCTTAAGAATTATTTATAATAAGAAAGACGACGCTTATTGGTTAATTGAAAAAGAATTTTTAAGGCCAATTATAAAAACCTCTCGAGAATGTAAATCGATTATAGTCGAATTAAAAAATATGAAATATAAAGTTATTGTATGCCGTAAATCGAAAAATGAATTAAATAGGTCAAAATTATTAGATTATATTAAATGGGGAGAGACGCAAGGATATTCTAAAAGACCCACTTGTGCAAATAGAAAATATTGGTGGAATTTAGGCGAGAAAATTGGAGCACCAATTATCGTTACAGAAAAAATTGGTGAACGATATATAACTTGCTTAAATCCAAATAAATTTTTAGAAAATAAACTTCTTTATGGAGTGATACCTAAAACAGAAATAAATTACAATAAAATTGTTTTCTTATTAAATTCTACAGTTTGTAGACTATTTTTAGAAATATTAAGCAGACAATTAACGGGAGCACAAGCAATAGCAGATATCGATGTTAATGTTTGGAAAGATATTTTAATATTAAATACCAATATTAAAGATGTTAAAAATAATTTAGATGAACGTATTACTTATTCAATTTTTCAAGAACTTAGATTTGATCCTACAAAACCAATTAGAGAACAGCAACCCAACCCACTTCCTGACCGTAAAGCCCTTGATGATGTGGTTTTTGATGCCTTGGATTTAACCGAAGAAGAAAGAAAAGAAATTTATTGGGCTACTGCTGAACTAGTAAAGAATAGATTAGACAAAGCAAGGAGTGTGAAAAAGAAATAATGTCTTCAATGTATATCCCCCAAAAAGTTATTGATAATTCTAAAATGACTTTAGCAAGTTTCTTGTCAGAAGTTTTAAAATCTTCTAAAGATACAAATTTAGATATTGCCACCGCCTTTTTTAATATCAAAGCATATGAGTTAATAAAAGAAGAGGTAAACGGATTAAAGCACTTCAGGCTGCTTTTAGGAAAAAGTCCTGAGTTAAACGAAAAGATTACTTTAGGAGAGAGACTTCTGAATGATATAAAAGAAGAGGTAGAGGGTTTTAATTTAGAAAAAAGCCAGAATGAATTAGTAAGAGATTTAATAAACTTTTTAAAGAAGAAGAATGTAGAGATTCGTATCTATACCAAAGATTTTTTACACGGCAAAGCTTATATCTTCGATAATATGGTGGTAGTAGGTTCTTCAAATTTTACCCGGGCCGGTTTAACTTCTAATACCGAATTGAATGTGGTGTCATTAGAGGCGGAAGCTGAATACATAAGAAAGAGGTGGTTTGATAAGTTTTGGAACCAGGCTTCTGATTTCAAGGAAGAACTCATCAAGATATTAGAAGAATCTCGTTTTGGCAGTAAAGAATATTCACCTTATCAGATTTTTATTAAAACACTGTACGAATTACAAAAAGAAGATTTAAAATTTGATGAGGATGAAGAGAAGTTAAAAGAAGGGTATATAAAAACCAGAGTGAATTTAGCAGAGTTTCAGGAAGATGCAGTAAGAAGAGTTTTTTCGAGATTGAAAAAATACAGTGCAGTCTTAGTAGCCGATTCGGTAGGTTTGGGAAAAACCTGGATTGCTAAAAAGGTAATCGAAGAATTTGGATTTTATAAAAGGAGAAATTTCTTAATTGTATGTCCTGCTCAAATTAGAGGAATGTGGACCAAAGAGATAAAAGACTTAAGATTATCTGAAAATATTTTATCTCAAGAGGCTTTAGCTATGGATGATTTTAAGAAAAAGGCAACCAAAGTTTGTGGAGGAAGTTTAAAAGAAGTTTCACTGGTAGTGGTAGATGAAAGTCATAATTTCAGAAATCCTTTATCTAATAGGTGGGAAAACCTATTTAATTTATTAGAGGAAATTAGAAAAGAGAATCAGAAAAAGCCCTATGTTTTATTTTTAACTGCTACTCCTATCAATAACACACTATGGGATTTGTACTGGCAGATAATGTTAATGCTATATTCAAACCAAAAAGCTTTTTTAAAACAGGGAATAACCGGAATTTTTGAGTATTTTAAAAATGTAGAAAAAAGGCAAGACCCCGCTTTATTAAATGATCTTTTAAATGAGATATCCATTAGGCGTACCAGGAATTTTATAAAAGATAACTATCCTGATGCTGAGATTAATGGAAGTCTTATAAACTTTCCTGTAAGGGTTTTAGAAAATGTAGACTACGAATTAGAGAAAACTTACCAGGGAATGTATAAAGATATCTCTCATATTATTACTGAGGAATTGACTATGGCTTATTATAGGATTTTAGAATATAAAAAAGTGGAGAAATTGTCTACAGAAGAAGAAATGCTTAAAGGTAGGATGATTGCCTTAGAAGGGATATTTAAAACCATTCTTCTAAAGAGATTAGAAAGTAGCGTAGAGGCATTTAGAAAGTCAGTAGATAACCAGATAATATTTTTAGAAAAATTGGGAAGATATTTGGAGAAAGGAAAATTACTGCGAAAAGAATTGTTTAACAAATATGTCGTGGGATTAGATGAAGAAAGCGCTGAAGAGTTAAAAATAAAATTGGAAGATATTAATTTAGATGATTATGATAAAGAAGAGTTATTTAATGATATTAAAAAAGATGAACAATTACTGAAGAAAATTTATAAGAAAGTAGCTCCAATTACACCTGAAAAAGATGCGAAATTAATAAAGTTTAAGGATATGTTATATAGACTGACAAAGGAAGGTCAGATAGTAGTTTTTACTTATTACGCAGACACTCTCGGATATATAAGCCAGGACTTAAAAGAAGATTTAAAATTTAAAAAGCTTAATATAGAAAATATTTCGGGAAAAGTCCCCTCAACGAAAAGGGGAGAAATTATAGATGAATTTTTTAATAAAAAGACTGATATTTTATTAAGTACCGATGTGCTATCCGAGGGGATGAATTTACAGACCGCGCAATTTGTAATTAATTACGATTTGCATTGGAATCCTACCCGGATGATTCAGAGAGCTGGAAGAATTGATAGGATTGGCTCGCCTTTCGAGAAAATTTATGTATATAATTTTTTTCCCGAAAAAGAGCTGGAAGATTTATTGAGACTGGTACGTATTTTACAGGGAAAAATAAGAAATATAGATTCCTCGATTGGTTTGGATCAAACTATTTTGGGCGAGACTATTCATCCGAAAGTTTTTGGGACCATAAGAAGGATAAAAGAAAAAGATAATACTTTATTTGAGGAATTAGAAAGAGAAGTATTTGGGGGAGGAGAAAAATTTTACCAACCCTTAAGAGATTTTTTAAAGAAAAAAGGAATAGAGGAGATAAGCAAAATACCCGATGGAGTGCATAGCGGTTTAGAGACACACAAAATAAAAGGTATATTTTATTACTATAAATATAGTGAAGATTTCCATTTTTGGTATTTGTATAATTTGGATGAAGAAATAATGCTAAAAAATAAAACACAAATATTGGATTTTATAATTTGTAAAGAGACAGAAGGGAGAGTTATTCCGGACTTTTTTCAAAAAGTTTACGAAATAAATAAATTAGTCGTGGAAGATTTAGAAAATACTTATAAGCAATTAGAGCAGAAAGAGCAAGATACTCCTACCAAGATTTTCGCCAGAGATAGGCGCAGCAGATTTATTAATTCCTTAATCCATGATGTAGAATTTGAATTAGATAATTATTTACTGGAATTTCCAGAAGACAAAGAGGTTCAGAAATTATGGGAGATTACTTTAGAAAAATTAAGAGAATTTCACCAGACTCCCCAAAGATTGAGAAAAATAAGAAGGATTTGGAGAAATTACGGAAAGCATAAAAATTGGAAGAAAATGGTTATAGATTTGCATGATTATATTAAAGAGCTTTCTTATTTTGAAGATGATGAGGATGGGCTCGAGCCTTTTGATATTAATAAATTGAAATTGGTTTGTTTGGATTTTATTTCTTGAGTTTCGACCATTAATTTATGAATTTAAAATTAATATATATTAATATATATTAATATGTTTAAAATATTTTTCATTAGAGAATATAATAAATCTCTAAAAAAGTTTATAATTAGAAAGGAGAGAACCTATGACATATTGTTCACAGTGCGGTAAAAAAGCGGTTGTAACAATTAATGGTAATCCATTATGTGTAGATTGTTATCTAAAATTTCAACAAGCAGTAAATATTCAAGCAACAAATCTTATGCATGAAATGAATTATCTAACCGATACAATAGAATCTACAATAGGCCTTTATGGTGTTCTGCCTCGATATAAAATACCACAAACTAGTGTATACAAAGGTCCCTTAACTTTAAATAATATCAATGTTGACAATAGCATTATTGGTTCAATTAATACAGGTGATGTTAAACAAATTGATGTAGCAATGGACCAAATAAAAAAATCCGGAAATGATATTCTATTGAAAGCTTTAAAAGAATTTACAGAATCTGTAATTAATACAGAGAAATTAAATCAAAACTTAAAAAATGAAATAATTGAACAGATATCTTTTGTAACTTCTCAATCTGTTTTACTAAAAGAAAAACAAAAAACAGGTATTTTAAGAGGTGTTTTGTTAGGTATAAAAAATATTGTTACTCCAATTCCATCCTTATTGACTTTATGGGATAAACTGCAACCCCTTCTAGAGCATATATTCCATATACAAATAATGTAATAAGGATATAAATCTTAAAAAGAATTAAGAGATAGGTCAATAAATCAGGTTATGATTTTATTTTTATTATTTATTATTCCGGCGTTTAAGGAAAGAGAATGGTTTAATAGAAAATAATAAAATTAAATTATTATAAGAGCTATATTGACATGCTTCTAAAAAGTTAGCGACAAGTTAAATCTGAGTATTAAGAAAAAGGGGGCTTAGAGCAATAATAAAAATCAATTTAGATGATTTATTACATCCAAGAATAATAGATAAATCTATTTCTCTTTACAAAAAAGGAAATTTTCCTCAAGCGGCTTGGGAATCGGTGAAACAAGTAGAACTTGCCCTTAAGAAGAAAGGTGGAATCAAAGATGAAGAAAAATTATTTGGTGCAAGATTGATTGAGACACTTTTCGGGTCAGGTAAAAGTATTAAATTGAAGATTCCTTTAGGGGACAAACTCCAGAAGGAAGCGAAAGAATTGTTCAAAAGTGCATTTTCTTATTATAGAAATTATTTAGCTCATAAAGAAGGGAATAAGGTTAATAAAATAATTTGTGTTAGGATTATGATATTAGCAAGTGAACTTTTAGACCTTATTGATACATCATATGTTAGTTTTGCAGAAATAGGTGAAGTTAAGGGCTTGATTAAGCAGGGTATCTTTGAAAATGAATCACAACTATCTGATTTACTTTCCTTTCTATCTTCTCAAGTTTTTCCACACGAAGCTTTTGATGGAATGTTTGAAGGCTTAGCCGAGAGAGGTTACACTAAGACACAATATGAAATAGTCTTTGATTTAGGTCTTGTTGAATATCACAGTGAAATGAGAAATCATAGTTTTCCTGGAGAGCTTGAGGATTGGGATGAATTTGGATGGATCGAATTGACACCAAAAGGACGAAAAATTCTTGCACAAATTCAAAATTCCTCAACTGACTGATAATACAATGTTTTTTTATTAATAATATCTATTTGCTCTAAATAGATAATCCATATTTTTTATACAGTAGGTTATACATAACATAAATAAAGTCTCTAGGAAAAAACAATTTGGAAATATACACAAAGTAGTTCGGTTATTTTTAATTGTGCGAAATTGAGTAAAAGGAGAGTTAAAATTTGAAAGCCTCAAATAAAATTAAGTCAAAAATAAGAGAAAATATAGAAAAAGTCCAAGTTTCAATCCCTCTCCCCGAACATTTTCTAGCTACAAAAGTTTTGCCATCAAATTTAATTAATCTGCCCAGCTTTCTTAAATTCTTAATCGCTTATTTTTGTCGCCACCCAAGACGGATTTTGGAGGAAGTCAAAAAATTGGAGGAAGAAGGGATTGACATAGTTATTAGCAATTTATTAAAAGAGACTGGCTTAACTGAAGATCTAGCAAGGTCAATAAAAAACATTAAAGTTTGGAAAGGAACTATAGGTGAAGTCATGGCAACTGCGTATGTAATGGGATTTACAGATTATGCAATGCCAATATTTAAACTTAGATTTGTTCCCAATCGGCGGTTAGCAATGCACGGTGATGATTTACTTGGATTTAAATTCACAGAAAGAGGAGAGCCAGCTTTTTTGTTAATTGGAGAGGCTAAAAATTGGAAGGACTCAAAAGAAGCACTCAAGGCCGCAAATGCAACATTGCTGAAAGTTAAGAACAGTTCACCAACACTCTTAAATTTTGTTATTGAAGAACTTGATTCTCAAAATCGTCACCAAGAAGCTATAATGGTCCAGAGGTTTCTTGATGAATACAATTATTTATACAAAACCGAATATCTTGCTTTTGTTGTTGCAGACAAAGACGAATGGAATGATGAATTTTTTCTCGAGGTAAGTTCCAATCCAGCAATCCCTTTGGAAGCTGCAGTGTCATTGATTCCCAATAAAATTCAGGAGTCCTTAGTATTACCAGAAGAGGAAAAAAACACATACTTGACATTACCTATCATTTATATGGATGAGGTAAAAGATAGTACAAGTTTACTTGATAATCCAGATTTTAAAAATCAATACAATCGTTTAGCCTCAGCTGCTTTAGCAAGTGAGCTCCAAGTAGAAGATAGAGAGACGATTCAATATAAATTAAATCCAGAAAAACTGGAAAAAGCAGCCCGCCTCTTAACTTACACAGGTATCCGGCCCTCGAGAGAAAAACAAGAAGAAAAGAAAAATCTGCTATATAAGGCTGCAAGGATTTTTGAGCGTCTTTCTATATGGGATTTGGAAAGGGGCGACAAAAGCAGAGCTATAAGTTCCATAATGAATAGTGCTATTACCTATAGTATTGCGGGATATAGTGCCAATGCAAAAGTTTTGGTAGAAAAGGTAATAAATAAAATTCAAGATATAGAGATTCCTTTCTCACTTTCTGTTCTTAATATTGCAAATCTTTTTTTATCATCTAAGCTGTCGGAATTAGAAGATGAGTTGGCCAATATTTTATTTGATTGTCCTATATATAATTTAGAAAAAAGTCGAACAGAAGAAGATTGGTTTAAAACACTTGGAGGAGCTTTGGCATATATAGGCGACCGATTAGTTGCTCTGGCATTTGCTAATTTTCTTCATTATATGAGAACAGGCAAAGATGAACTTGTTAAAGATGCCTTGAACTTTCTCACCCGGGCAATGAAGGCATATTCCTCTATAGGTGAACACCAATCTTATCACTTAGCCATAATTCTAAGAAAATATTTTGAAAAAATAGCTGACGATTCCCCACAAAATATACTACCCACTTTTTTAAATGAAAGATTGGATGAAACCTGGAAGCATTATATTCGCAATCTTCGTCTCGGCAAATTTCCAATGATAACTCTTTGGAAATCTCAAAAAAAAGCGCTTGAAGGAGGGTTACTTGGTTCTAATTCATTGATACTTTCAATGCCAACAAGTTCTGGAAAAACAAGGACTGTGGAGTTTGCAATTTATAAAGCATTTAGAGATAATCCTAATGGTCTGTGCGTTTATGTTGTTCCAACCAGAGCGCTGGCTGTGGAAGTTGAAGAGAGTTTATCTTCAAGATTGGGCCGAATGAGTATCGGTGTTTCCGCTCTTTATGGCGGTTACGATTTCAGCCCCTTTGAAGAGGAAATACTTGCTGAAAATCAGGTAATAGTATTAACTCCTGAAAAACTAGACTTAATATCAAGACAAAATAAGGAGATTAAAACGAAGATATCACTTATAATTATTGATGAAGCTCAGGGGATGGCTTCTCCTTCAACGAGAGGTCTTAGAGCAGAGTTTATCCTTTCAAGGATCATTTATTTAGCCGAAAAGAACAATGCCCGCACACTTTGTCTATCAGCGGTTATCCAGAATTCTGAGGACTTCGCGAAGTGGATTTCTGGGAGTGTAGAAAACAAAATCGAAATAGACTGGAGGCCTACAAAATACCGTTATGGCTTATTTCAATGGTTTCGTGGAACAGGACAAGTTGTATACCCACCTCTTAGAAATGAATTTCCAACTGAGAAATTCTTTGTTCCTCGTTTGTTTAAGAAGGATGAATTACAAAATGAAGACAGACGGAAGACTGAAGTAGCTGCTCGTTTAGCACTTTATTATTCAAAGGTTGGCACTACGCTAGTCTTTACTACGACTAAACTTTTGGTGGAAGAAATAGTGGATATTTTAATAAAGCTTCTTGAAATCAATCCACCTGAAATTAGTATAGATAAAGAAAGAATCGTAAAAGAATGTGGAGCCATTCTTGGAGAAAACCATAGACTTATAAAAGCAATCAAACTTGGTTTTTGTTATCACCACAGTGACCTACCAAGAAGTGCAAGAAGAATCGTCGAGAAAAGTATTAGAAATGGTGTTTTATCTCTTATTGTTTCTACAACCACACTCACTCAAGGTGTAAATCTTCCAATAAGGAATATCATTGTTCATTCTTTATACTATGGTAGAGAGGTTCCGTTGACGCAGTTTTGGAATGCTGTTGGGCGTGCTGGTAGAGCTGGCTATGAAACAGAGGGGCATATAATCTTTTGCTTCTTCCAAGATTTGAAAAGGGTTGTTGACTCAGATTTAGAAAAATCAGAAAGTTTCATTTCTTCTGGAATTCGTCTTTTGATTGGTTCAAGGCTTCCATCTGCTAAAACAGTGGAAGAATACATTGAAAAATGGGCGTTAGCGTCAACTCCACAATTTAGACGTGAAGGGGCAGATTACAAATCTTGGGGAAATAGAAAAAAAAATAATGCACAAGCAGTTGAGAAGGAGATATTATCAATTCTAGATTCTCAACTGTTAGCGTGGGCTCTCGAAGAATCCATAGAGGAAATTGACGATGAAATCATTGAAAAGTGGTTAGGTAAAATGCTTTTTTCTGTTCAGACCCTTGATATTCCCGAAAAGATAAAGCTATTTAAATCGGGTCTCAAGAATCGCTTTCTTGCCGTCAGGCGTTTAGTACCTAATGAAAGTGAAAGAAAGTTATTTAATCGGACTGGTTTAAGTATATCCGATAACAGAATAGTTAATGGACTAGCTAAAGAGGTTAAAACCGAACTTGACTCACTTGCGAGTGTCGACCAATTACCAAAAGAATTTTGGATAAATATCCATGAAAAAATGAAAGAGGCACGCGAATTTTCTGATATAAGAAAAATCAAAGTCAATGTTCTTGTTGAGTGGGTAGCTGGAAAGACATACAAAGCAATAGCAGACAATTTTTATAACGGTAAAATAGAAAAAACTGTGAAGGATGTCGAAAAAATTACCTTTTTGCTACCGTGGGGATTGAACGCGTTAATTCAACATCTTAAAACCTTAGTAGATGAGAATAATATTCCCAACATTATTAATAATCTTTCATCCATAGTATATCATGGGGTACCTTCTATTGGATCAGTGTATGCTATTAATTTAGGAGTACATGACAGAGAGACAGCTATAAAGATGGCTGAGATTTACTCGATTTCTCACGAATCGGTTAGTTATAAGGAATTTAAACAGTGGCTTCAAGAATTGGATTATTCATTTTGGGAAGCTAATTTTCAAGATATAGACAAGGACATTATCGACGATTGCTATCAAAGAGTGATTGCTAAAACATATGCAGAAGGTAAATCAAAGCTTGCTTTGGAATTCTATTTGAAACAACTGGAACCAAAAGAAGGAATAAAAAAAGATAATTTGATAGTGGTAAAGTATAATAAAGAATTCTGGGTATGTACTTTTGATTATAAAAAAGTCGGAAAATTAACAGGTATGAATGTAGAGCAACTTCAAAAAATAGATAGGCAAAAGAAAGATTTGGTCATTAAGGAACTTAACATGGAGAGTAAGACACTAACGGTGGACATTATATGAGATTGATTTTTGCCCAACTTCAGAATAAATTAAAATAAATAGAACAAATAGACCCCATTTTCTTAAATATACAAGGGACACATTCCATTTTCTTAGATAATTAATATTTTACTATTAAATTAGAGAAATTGGGAAGGTGTACCAGGTCAATAATTCTTTAACTTTTAACGGAAGAGCGCCAAGAAGCTCTATATTTCTTACAGGGTGAAAGTCCTTGTTGGGTAAGGTCTAGCCAACCACCCATACCGAACGTTGCATCAAAATGGGTAACCTGGAAATGGTAAACTAAAATGCACCTAGGGCGGAAAATAAAAATGCACCTTTTAAAAGAAACAGTTCTTTACTATAGTATGAATAAGAATCAATACTATAAGGAAAGAACTGAAGATATGGTTAACAAGATTATGTATCAGAAGATTCAGTATTTTAAGAGAAGAGGGTTTGCCAAAGCAGATATTGTAAGAGAAACCGGATTAAACAAACGGACGGTCTGGAAATATTACTCCATGTCAGAGAAAAAAACATCTAATTGGGGAGAAGGTGGGGTTGCTTTTATTACTCCTGAGAAAGTAGAAGATAAAAATCTCTGGACTTTGGGGAGAATGTGGAAAATAACGAAAGACCAACATGAGGAAGTTAAAAAACAAGAAGGACAATGTTGGTATAATTATGAGATATGTATAGGAGAAGACAACGGAATCCTAATTTATACAATCACTAATAAAGAAAAGCTGAATAATGATATTCTACCAAATAATAGATACCTAAAAACTGTAGCATTAGGGTTAAAAGAAACTTACAATATTGGATAACGAAGAGATTAATAAATACTTAATTGAAAGAAATGCTATTAAAAGAAAATAGTAAAATAAAACAGAGACAGATGTCCCCTGTGAATTAGATGTATTTATTTAATGAAAAAATTAATAGCTTTATCGGGGAAAATTATCAGAAATGAAAAAAAACGATATGAAGATAATTTTAAATGATAAAACTCTACTTAATCCAGAGCAAATAGATGTATACAATGGGCTTAAAAGTATAGGAAACGAAATCGCATCTTTTTATCTTGATGGAGTAAAAATATATGAAAATGAGGAATTAAAAACCAAATCTTATTTACTTTCACATATTGCTAGAGAAATAGAAGGCGGGTTAAGAGATATTCTATCAGAAGGGAAAAGAGATGTACAAAAATGTGAAATGTGTGGACAGTTAATTGTAGAACGAAAGAGTCATATTGAATCTATTTGCGAATCATTGGGAGTAGATAAGGAAGATTATTTTGCAAAAGAATGGTTTAAAGTTTCCACAAAGTTTCATAAATATGCTCATAGACATGGTGCTGGTAGAGAACCTAGAGAGGAGTATTTAGGTAAAGAAATTTGGAAAGATTTTGAAAGAATTCTTCTTGCCTTAGTAGGTAATTTCTATAATTTATTAGATAGAGTTGATCGTATCTTAAAGCATGAAAAACCATCAAAAAAAATACTCGAAGTTTTACCTAATTTATTAAAGTTAAAAGCAAGGGAATATTATTTTTTTAAAAATTTAAAATCAAAATACTGGTTAGGATCTTTAAAAGAAAAAGGTTATTTTAATCCAGAAAATAATCCTAAAACCTATAAAGATTCTCAAAAAGATTATTACGTTACGCCATATTGGATTATACTGGATTATTTAAGAAAAGTTGTAAACGATAATTTGCAAAAACCTAATCAAAAAATAACAGATATCTTAGTAGAAATTGTAAATTCAATTATAAATTATAGAGATGAAAATGGTAGAAGAATAGATAATCATAAAACTGATTTTATTATGGTAAGAATAATTCGTACTTTTCCGAAAGAAAAGATAGAGAAACAACATATAGATTTTATAAAGGTAGCTTTACAAACAAACTGGGGCAGTTCGCTTTTACAATCAGAAATAGTGGAATATTTTATACCAAAATTAATTAAAGACAAAAATAAGGAATGCCTTCTGTACTTATTGGAAATAATTTTTAGTTTTCAAGAAAAAGAAAATAAATATACTCCTCTAATGGAAAAATATCATCTAAAAGAATTTATAAAAAAGAATACACCAGGAATTGCGGAACTTTGCGGTTTAGAAGCAGTAGGGGTAGCTATAAATAAAATGAAATATCTTATTAAACATGATTATTCTGATTTTAATAATAGATTTTCGATTTATACGATTGAAGACAATGCTAAATCTTCCATAAAAGAAGATTATGAATATCAAATAATTTATTTTATAAGAGATGTACTTTGTTTATTAGATATAGACCAAACTAGAGGAAAAGTAGAACAATTACTCGCTGAAAAACAACCAATATTTATCCGTATTGCAATTTATATCATAAATAAAAATTATCAGAAACTCAATGATATTTTTTGGGGAATTAATCGGAATTTTATTAATGAAGAAGAGTTGAAACATGAAATGTATGAGCTTGTAAAAAATAATTGTCGCTTATTTACTGGTGAACAAGTAGAAAAGATGATTAATTGGATCGAAAAAGCAAGTTACCTTACTAGCGAAATTAAACATGAACATTTTAAGGATAACCAAGAAGATATTAAAAAATATAAAGCATTGAGGAAAAAAGAATGGCTTACTGCTCTTCTTGAAACTAAAAATGAAAAAGTATTAGAAAAATACAATGAATATAACGAGATAAATCCTAAAGAAATTACTCATCCTGGAATTGATTTTTGCTTTGAAGATTGGCAAGGGGATAAAAGCCCAATATCTAAAGAGAAATTATTAGAAAAAACAAATAAAGAAATTGCAGAGTATCTTATTAAATTTAAGGAAGAAGGAAACCGGAAAAGTCCCTCCATTAGTGGTTTGTCTTATATGTTTAGAGAGGGCGTATTTGAACAACCTGAAAGGTTTACCGATGATTTAAATCCTTTTTTAGAAATTCCACGGATTTATCAAAGCGATATTTTATCAGGTATAACCAGGGGTTGCAGAGAAAATAAAATATTTGATTGGAAAAGAGTATTTGTATTTATAGAGCAAATAATTTCGGTAGATAATTTTTGGAAAGAACAATACCAGAAGAGAAAACATAATTATCGAGAATGGATAATTTCCGAAATACTTGAACTTATTAAAGAGGGATCAAAAGATAAGAAAAACGCATATGACCTTAAATTTTTTCCAAGGACTGAAAAAATATTATTAAAACTTTCATCTAAAGTAGAACCTAAAAAATATAATGCAGATAATATTGTTAATAAAGCTATAAATTCAAGTCTAGGGAAGCTGTTATCTGCTATGGTTTTTTATTCATTTAGGTATGCAAAGAAAAATAAAAGAAAAAATTCAGAAAGATGGCCCAAAAAAATAAAATTTTATTTTAATAAAATACTAAATCGAAAAGATAATCCTCCCATTGAGCTTGGGGCAGTGGTTGGAAAATATTTACCAAGCATCTATTATCTTGATAAAGAATGGACAGTAGCTAATTTTAACAAAATATTTAATAAAGAAATACAACAATTGTGGGAAGTGGCGTTTTCAAGTTATTTATTTTATTCTAAAACTATTTATAAAGAATTTTATATACTTTTTAAACAAGGCAATCATTTATTAAAAGGTATTGTTACAGATTTTGAAGAAGAATTTAGCGAAAAACATTTTGTCCAACATATCTGTCTTGCTTACCTTGAAGGATGGGAGAAGTTGGTAGATAGTAATAGTGCTATATGTAAACTAATCGAAAACAAAAAGATAGCACATTTGGAAGAAGTTATTAGTTTTATAGGTAGAAAAAAGGATAGTGTTTCTATTGAAGCAATAAAACCACTCTGGGAAAAGATAATTAATGTACTAGAGGATGAAATAAACAACACAAAATATCAAAAGGTTATTGTTAAGTTGATAAATTGGTCATCACTGGTGGATGAAATAGATGATGATATCTTTGATTGGATAAGATTATCAGTTAAATATATTTATTTGAAACCAGATATTTATTCTTTCTTAAAAGGTCTATTAGTGCATACAGAAAAAACACCAAAAAGAGTAGGGAGTATTCTAATAGAAATGGCTGATAAGGTCGAATTATATCCTCCTGATGAAGAAGGTATTAAAAAAATTGTTCAAAAATTATATGAAATGGGACAAAAAGATGTCGCAGATAACGTGTCAGATATATATGGGGAAAATAGTTATTATTTTTTACAAGATTTGCATAATAAATATAAAGTGATAGGAGAGTAGTTAATATAGAGTAGGTTTGATGGTTAAATGTTTAGATCGACTTTTAAAAGATTTAGAGAAATTAAATGATGTACACTTAGAACAAGGTGAGGCCATCGGAAAAGCATTTGGAGGAGCTGTATACGCATTTGATCTACTCTCCTTTGCAGTGCTTAACCGTTCCATGTCGTTGACTTCTGGTTTCATCACACTGATGAGAAAGGATAACTTTGTAGCAGCGATTCCGCTTATTAGAACGCAGCTCGATAATTTTTTAAGGTATGCAGCAGGTTGGCTAGTTTCTGATCCCCATGAATTTGCTGCAAAAATCTTGTCTGGAAAACACATAAGGAACATAAAGACAAAAGAAGGAAAGAGAATGACAGATCGTTTTCTTGTTGATGAATTTAGCAAAAAATATAAGTGGATTAAAAGTGTTTATGAGAATACCTCTGGGTACATCCATCTTTCAGATAAGCATATGCTTATAAATATAACCGAATTAGATTCTAAACAGAGAACTACCACTTTTAAAATTTCAGATAAAGATGACCATATTCCAGAAAAATTTAAAGTTGAAGCAGTCATGGCATTTACAAAAATAACCGAGTTAATTCTGCACAGAATTTATAGTTGGCGATACACCAAAGATAACCCGCAAGCACTAAGGAAGCAGAAAAGGGGGTCTTCACAAGTTCACAAAATATAAAATGAAAACAGAAAAAGAAAATGTGAAATTATGAACCCTGACTCAAAGATATTCATAAAAAATCAACCACCGGTACAAAATAATTTCTATTATTTTAGATAATTTTAAATAACAAACTAGGAGGACATTATGTCATTTATTGATGCAAATGAAATAAATTTACAGAAATTTTTATATCAACCGGCAGAAGTTTTTAAATTACCTTTATATCAAAGGCCTTATGCATGGACTAAAGATCAGTGGGCAGATTTGTTAGAAGACGTTCTTTCATTATCTAAAAATGATATTCATTTTTTTGGAGCTATTGTAGTGGTACCTACGCAAGAGCCTGATCATGGAATAAAATCATTTTATGTTATTGATGGCCAACAAAGATTAGCTACAATATTAATTTGGCTTTCTGCAATAAGAGATAAAATGAAAGATAAAAATAATGGGTTAGCGAAACACATAAGTAATAGTTTTTTATCCTCTAATACTTTTTGGGAGGGAAAACCAATCTCCTTTCCAAAATTCGAATTGGGGGAATATGATAATAAACATTTAAAAAATATACTAGAAGGAAATATAAAAGAGGAAGAGCACCCTATTTATAAATGTTATGAATTTTACAAAAATGCAAAATATTCAGATGATATTTGGACAATAATATTAAATAATATTTTTATTGTTCATATTAATGCGCAGAATTATTTTAACGCATTCAAATTGTTCGAAACTTTAAATGATAGAGGGTTAGAGCTTTCAGCTGCAGATTTAATTAAAAACTATATATTGATGAATACATCTACAAATAAAGATATCTTTAATAATTGTATCTATGAATGGGAGGAAATGTATCAAAAAATAAGGGATAAAAGTCCTGTAAAATTTATCAGACGATACATGTTGGCAAATTATAAAGGGAAATTTTCCGAAAGTAATCTATATAAGCATGTAAGAAGTCGCTTGGAAAATAACACAACTAGACAATATTTTCAGTTTGCTAAAGAATTAAATAGTAGTGCCTCCATTTATAAAAAGATTTTTGAAAGCTCATTCATTGATAATAAAATTAACAAAAAATTAGATGAATTAAAAGTTGTTGAAGTATCTCCCAGTTTTACATTATTAATTAAAATTATACCTCTTTACGAAGAAGATAAAAAATCTAGAAGAAATGATATCTTGAAGATTATGGATATGATTGAGACCTTTCACATCAGATGGGGAATTTGTGGTCAGTCAACTGGTAGATTAGACCAGATATATAATGAAATTTGTGATGGACTAAAACAGAAAAAATTCGAAGAATATTCAGCTTATATTGAGGGAAAATTATCTCGTTATGTTAAAGAGAATGTCGATGATGAAATATTTAAGCGTAATTTTGCTTCAAGAAATTTTAAATTTGGAGAACAACGGACAAAATATATTTTGTGGAAACTATTTGATCCTACCGGCGAAACAATATTGGATATTAAAGAAATTGAAACAGAACATATTATGCCTCAAACTTTAAGTGAGCAATGGATAAAGGATTTACAAAAACAAATTGGAGAAGATGAGAATCAAATAACTGCTTTACATGAAGAGATGCTTAATCATATTGGAAACTTAACCATAATTAAGGAAGCTTGGAATAGAAGCATGTCAAATCGTATGTTTGTGCAGAAAAAAATTGATTATAGAAAATCGGAGTTTCCTATAACAAGGGAATTGAAAGATAACAACAAATGGGTCTTTAATGATATTGAAAATAGGAGCAAGAGATTTTCAGAAAAGGCAGTTGAAATATGGAAATGGGAAGGGGAACCAATAATTGAACCGCCAACAGTTAGAAAAATAGCAGGGCAAGAACGTAAAGAATTTTGGAAGGGTTTACTAAAACTCAGTAATGAAAAGACGTGGCGCCATTCAAATTGTAAACCGAGTGAAAATGGTAGCACCAGTGGAGGATCGGGCCTTGGTGGAGTAGCATATTATTACTCGATAACTCTAGATTGCGGGGCGATAGGAGTTTACATTAATAGAGGAGATAAAAAAGAAAATAACTTTATTTTTGAAGTATTATTAAAGTACAAAAAAGACATTGAAGAGTTGTTTGGCGATAATTTAACATGGGATATTTCTCCGGATACAAAATCATGCTTCATTTTTAAAAAATATGAATATGGTGGATTAATGGACAAAGATAATTGGGCAAGGCTTCAAAATAATATGGTGAATGGAATGGTTAAATTGATTGAAGCGATTGATAAATATTTGGATAAAATTGCAATTGAAAATGAAGAGTATAAGAAATTTATAGAGGACAAAAATAAAATGACCAAGGGGTATGAATTAAGATATAGTTTTTGGAAAAGTTTATTAGAGCGTAGAAAAAATATAACAGGTGTTTATGAAGATATATCGCCCAGTACTTACAATTTTATTGGAAAAGAAGCTGGGAAGAGCAGACTGTATTTTTATTTCACAATTACTAATAATTTTGGTCAAGTTAAGTTATATATTGATAGAGGAAAGGATAGAAAGGAAGAAAATAAGAAGATATTTGATGGTTTGTATGAACATAAAAAGGAAATAGAAGAAATCTTTGGCGAAGAATTAAACTGGGAAAGAAGGGATACTCAAATATTTTCTGAGATACGAAAAAGATATAATTTTTCTACTCTTAACGATAGAGCAACATGGGGCGAAATACAGGTAAAAATGATTGAAGGAATGGTGAAATTAGAGAAAGCTTTTAAGGATTATATTAGTAATTTAGAGTAGTTTTATGTACAATAAAGAAATGTTTCTTATTGCGATAGGGGTTTAAATTTATGAACAAGCGTGTAGTAAACAGAATATTTAAAAATATTACTAAAAAGTCAAAAAAATTATTGTGTAAATCTGAAAGTTACGATGTAGATTTTAAAAGGACAGTTAAATCCATAAGTACGGAAGATTTAGTTGCTTTTTCAAATTCTCCTGAAGGTGGCACGATTTTAGTTGGGGTGGAAGAAATAAAAGATAAAAAAGGCAACCAAAAAGGAAAAATTGTAGGATGTTCAACGGGAGATAAAGATAAATTGATTATATTAAATAAAGCACGTTCATGTCGATCTCCAATAGATTTGGAGATATTTATTGAAAATATAAATAGTCAACCGTTTTTCAGAGTTGAAATACCTAGTGGGGGAAATAAACCATACTGTACAGAAAATGGAACTTATACTATTAGAGGAGACGGACAAAATAAGCCATTAACTCCAGATTATTTATTAGATATGTATATGGATATACAAAGTAGCAAATTTATTAACAAATTTAGACAGGCTACAGCAGAATTAGATCAAAAGATTGGGGGAACAAAGAAAAATCTATTAGAAATAAATAATAATGTAAATACATTGAAAGAAAAATTTAAAGAAGACATAGATTGTTTGCTCAGTGAAGTTACAAATATGTCTGATGAAACCATCGAAATATTAGAGAGAATATTTTCTTCCGCAGAAATTGCGGAAGAGTCATCAGGAGAAGCAATGGGTTTTTCGGATGAAATATTAGGTACAATAAATGAATTAGAAAAAAAGATTGACAACATTGATGGAGATAGTTATTCAATTCATAAAAAAATAGATGCTTTATTGAAACACTTTAATATTGAAGATCCTTATATAGCTGAACGAAGAAAATTAGTGAGAGAACTTACAATTTGGTTTTTTGATAAAAATCATGATGCAGAAAATATTTTTCAAGGGATATCCAAATCTATTGGAGGAGTAGAAGAGGAAATAATAAGAAAATGGATTAATGAAACAATTAAAGAGTTAAAAAATAAAGATTAAAGGTATCACGGAGACAATTATATTTACAATATAAGTCAGGGCAATGGAGAATAATTATGGAATAAACGGGGAGCACAGCTCATTTTAATAAGAAAGGGGTCTTAATATGATAGGAAAAATGGAGAGAGTAGACTTAAGGAAAGTATGGAAGAATGAAGTAAAAGATTTTAGTAGTTGGCTTTTTGAAAATATAGAAATTTTAGCAGAAGAATTAGATATTGACCTTACAGCTGTTGAAAAAGAAAAAAAGATAGGTTCTTTTTCTGCGGATATAATAGCAGAAGGGTCTACAGGAGAAACTGTATTAATTGAAAATCAATTGGGAAAAACTGATCATGACCATTTAGGTAAAATATTAACTTATGTTTCAAACCTTGATGCTAAAAAGGCTATCTGGATTTCAAAAGAACCAAGATCGGAACATGAAAGAGCTACTGAATGGCTTAATGAATTAAGTGCTGATATTGATTTTTATTTAGTAAAAGTTGAAGCTTATAAAATAGGAAATTCAGATCCGGCACCTAAATTTACAGTTATAGCCGGACCTACTGAAAGTGGTAAAGTTGCGGGTAGCGAAAAGAAAGAACTTGCAGAAAGACACAAGAAGAGATTGAAATTCTGGGAAGGTTTATTAGAAAAAAGTAAAAAGAGAACATCTCTGCATTCCAATATATCACCATCAATAAATTCATGGATTGGTACTGGTTCTGGAAAAAGAGGTCTAGTATTTAATTATGTTGTGACATATAAGCATGGCCAGATTGAGTTGTATATTGATAGGGGAAAGGATAGCCAGGATGAAAATAAGAAGATATTTGACGAGCTTGAATCTCATATGGATGAAATTGAGAAAGAATTTGGAGATAAGCTCAAGTGGGAGCGCCTAGACGATAGAAGAGCTTCTCGAATTAGTAAAAGATTTAACTACGCAGGATTAGATGATGAAGAAAAAAAGGATAAGCTACAAGACGATATGGTTGACGGAATGATTCGATTAGAAAAATCCTTGAAAAAACATATTAAGAATTTAAAAATATAGAAGAATATTATAAGGACGTTTTAGCAATGTCAAGATAACGGTTCAACTAACAATATAATAAATTAACTTTGATACAAAAATTCAACCAAATAGCGGAATTAAGAAATGGAGTAAGATATAACCGATTAATAGATAAAATTTCAAAAATCAATCCTTAAAAATATAATATAATTTAAAATAAAGGAAAACAGAAGAACAAAATTGGTCAGCCTATTTATTAATGACAATTAATAAATCTAGTTTGTCATTAATAAAGGGTAAAACAGGGGACGGTTCTTTGTTTGGCATGAAGAGGTCAAATGGAGCAGTTACCAGGAATACATTTCTAAAACAAAGATAGTCAATGTTGATTTTGCTCTTTTTCTGTTTGACAAAGAAAAGGATAGGGCAATTAAAAAATTTAAAAGATTCAATAAGAAATCTAATAATGATCAATGTCTTGAAATCTATTAAAAAAATAAAACCTTATCCGACAAAAAGATAAGGCAATTAGCGTTAAAAAGATATTAAATAGAATTACTTTCACTTCACAATGAGCAGGCAAAAACGCAAATTGAGGTTTTGAGATATTTAAAGGAACTTGAGGGAAATTCATTGCGGCAATTATCAAGATTAACAGGATTTACGGTCAATAAGATCTTTAGAGCTTGAAACAGAGAACCGTCCCCTGTTTTATTTATTATCTAGTATTAAAAAAAGGTAAGGCAAAAAAGTAGCCTGTTCTTTTTTTGATCTAGCGTTTTTAAGATTAGCAAGGAAGAGAGAACAAGGCGAATGTCAGGATATAAGAGGATAAGAGAATATAGGATTTGAGTATACTTGCAATTAATGTTCACATAATATATAATGTTCATTATATAGTGAACATTAATAAGTAGGTGAACATTATGCGAAAGAATTTTAGAATGAAAAACGTTTTTGCGGATAAGGCTTCTCTCATACTGAGAAAAATGCTAAAAGATCCAGAGAGACGATGGGTAGTGCGTGACTTTACTGGTCCTGAAGGAGTCAGCTTGGGGATGTCTCAGGAAGTATTGGAAGCAATGGTTAAAAATGGATATGTTGAAAGAATTAAAAAAGGACGAGATAGTTATACTATTCTTACTAATAAGGAAAAACTTATTTCTGATTGGTTAGAAGAGTATAGTTTTGATCAAAATGTAATTGATACTTACTACAGTGCGAATAAGAATATCTTAAATAAATTTAAAAAAGTCTTAAGAGAGGAACAATATGCCTTAACACTCCATACTGGGGCTAATCTCATTACTTCTTTTGTAAGAACAGAAGATATTTTTATTTATATGAATTTGAAGGAATGGGAGAAGGAAATTTTAGATATCCGGCAAAAATTAGAGTTAAAAGAATTAGTCAGAGGAGGAAATATTCACCTGATTCATCCTTTTTATAAAAATAGTGTTTTTTTTAATACCCAAAAAATAAAAGGTTATACCGTGGTTTCTAACCTTCAACTCTATCTTGATTTATACAATTTCCAGCCACGGGGCAGAGAACAGGCAGAACATCTAAGAAATTTATTAGAAGAGAAGGGAGGAAGTATTGAACGATATTAAACAATTAGAGTTATTGTTTTTTGAGGTTTTGAAGGATTTAGAAGATTATCTTGATGACCTTACACTTGTGGGTGGTTGGTTATCTTATGTATATGCAAAATTCCTATGGAATAATTTTGAAATACAAGCGGTAACGACAGTAGATATTGATTTTGGATTCGGTGGGAGCAAAGCAAAACCATATTCAAAAACAATTTTTGAGGTTCTTTCTTCTTCGAATTACAAAGAACGCCATCTCCATATTGGTAAGACCTATCCTGTAGTTTTATATAAACAGGGGGAAATGCCTATAGATTTTATTACCTCTCCAAAGACAAAGAATAAATTCGTAGAAGAGCTAGTTGGTAGACAAATTGTTATTAATAAAATCGATAAATTCGATTTTCTTCTTGAAAATAGAATGCCTATAAAAGTTAGAACAGAAAGAGGAAAAATAAGTTACAAAATTCAATGCCCCAAACCTTCTGCATTTTTATATCATAAAGGAGCTACTTTTATTGATAGAGAAGAGGAACTAAAACAGGCAAAAGATCTGTACTATATGTATTTTATATTACGATACGCGCCTAATATGAATATTATTTTATCTGAAATTGCTAAATATAAGAAAAAAGGTTATTTTACAGGTATTTCTAAAAATATTAAGAAATATTTTGAAAGAAAAACGAGTCAAGGTTGTCTGATGATCGAGAAAGAAAATGGACCCGATGAATATATAGATGATTTAAGGCAAGATATATTCGAGAGATTTAATGAATTGATTGAATTTCTATAATTTATGACAATGTCACAGGTAACATTTGGCCAAGTTAATAATTTGCAAACTTTTAACTGAAAACCTATATGATACGAGGAGTTTCTTATCCGGATGGTTGAGGATTTAGGTATTATTATAGAAGACGTTCTAAAGGAAGACCTCGTAAAAGGGAAAAGCTAAACCATAGGAAAAATAGGATGTGTTATCCCTATTTTTAAAAATATTAATAATTTGGAGGTACCTTTATGGCAGATAATTATGAATTAATACAACATGCGAAAGCAATTCCAAAGCAAAAAAGAAAAGAAATTTTAATGTCATTCAAAGAAATAAAATTTCATTCATTTTTAAAAGAACTTTTACAAATAATGGAGCCTAACTACACAATAGAAATTACGCACGGGGTGAGAGAATTAGGCAAAGACCTAGTTATAGTGAAAAAAGATAAAATCGGAATAGATGTAATTGGACTTATAGTTAAAATAGGTAATATTAAGGCAAAGACATTGGGAGATGTTGATGAAATTAAACATCATGTAAAAGCAATGTTTTCTCGTAAAAAGGAATTAAAGATAAAGGAAATTGAAAGTCAGATAGAACAAGCTCTCACTCATCCAGCAGAAATAAAAACTATTTTTGAAAAATTGCCAGTTTCAAAAGTAATAGTGATATTGGTAGGGACTTTTAGCAGACAAGCAGTTGAAAGATTAACTAAAGAAATAGAAGGGAATGTTGAAATAAGAGATATTGACTGGCTTACCGATAAATTTTCTGAGTATTACCCCCAAGTTTTTTTTGAAGGCAAAGCAATAGATTTTTTACAAAATAAAATTCAAGAAATGGAAAATAAGCATTGGCTTTCAAAAAAAAAGAAAATAAATCTGTCAGAATATTTTGTAGAACCAATGATAGAAAAGATAGGAACTAATATAAAAATAAATAATGATGATATCTCAAAAAAAATATTAGAATCAATAAGTAAAAAACAAAAAGTATCTTTTTCCAAATTAAAATCTTTATTGAATATTAAGAAACCAATTCTTTTAGTAGGCGAAGAAGGCGTTGGTAAATCAGAGGCTTTGACGAAACTGGCGATAGATTTAATGAAAAAAGAAATTAATCAATCAATGAAAGGAAAAGTAAAAAAAATAAATATTCCTGTTTTGATTTCCGCAAAAGATATAGTAGAGGCGGAAGATATTGATTCATTTATAAATGAATATTTTTGTATAGATGATAATATAAAAGAAAGATTTAAAATTGAAACATTGATGATTGATGCTCTAGATGAGATAACAGCAATAAAAAGTATAGAGGTTATAGAAAAGGCTAAAGTATATTCTGAAAAAATGTCATGTCCCTTAATTATTACTAGTAGAAAAATTGATATTATAAAAAACACTCCTGAGGGTTTTGAAAAATATGAAATATTACCTTTTGAATATAGCCAAGCTTTACAACTTTTTGAAAAGTTAGTTCAAGATGAAAATAAATTGAAGTGCCTAAAGAATTGTTTAGAAAAAATAACATTTCAAATCCCAAAAGTTCCTTTGTCATTAATATTGCTTATTGAATTAGTAGAAGAAAATAAGGAAATCCCTGCATCAATTACTGAATTATACGAGCGGTTTAGTGATTTAATGCTTGGAAGGTGGGATAGTGAAAAAGGTATTAAAATTATATTTGAATATATTATTAAAAGGAATTTTTTATCTGAATTAGCATTCAAAGAATTTTTTAAAAAGGATAGAGTGGAAATAAATAAAGAAGAATATATAGAATTTAGCAAGAATTATTGTGAATTATATTTTGGCGCTACTGATTATAATTTGAACGAATTTTTAAAGGAGATAGAGCGAGCAGGAATAATAAATATAAACGGAAAAATAAAATATAATCACCGTTCATTTTTAGATTATTTTGTTGCAAGGTATATTTATGATAAAAGGGATGAAATATCTAATTTAAACAATATGATTGTCGAAATATATTTTAGTGAATTATGGGGAGATGTAACCTTTTACTATATTGGTTTAAAAAGAGAAATAAGTAAGGATATATTAGAGGCAATATTACACTTTGAAGAAAGGGACTTATCCAGCTTAATAGATAAATTTTTATTGGGAAAATTACTTCAAGCAGGTTGGCATTCTAAAACAGCAATAAAGTATAGAGGTATAGAAGAATCAATAAAATTTGCACCAAAAATTAGAGAAGGAATTCTAAAAGTTATTAATAAAGAACCTTTAATATATTCTGATTTATTTATAATGTTATTATCAGATTTATCACTTGGAAGCAGGCTTATCTATAATGAAGCCAAGTCAATATTTTATTCGCTCTCAAAAAAATTAAATGAAGAAAGTTACTTTCAAATGTTATTAATATTATGGGCAACCCAAGAATTAATGACGGATATCGAATTTAATGAAAATATCAATATTTTTTTAGAATCTTTTCCAAAAATATATGATTTAAAAATAGAAACCCAAGCCAGGTTATTGTTATTATTATCTATCATTAAAAGAAAAGATAATATCATAAATAAAAAAATAAAAAATAGATTAATGAAGTTAGTTAAAAAATATCCTGAAACTTTTCGGAAACTTTTACCTCACAAGAAGAAAGGGTTTAGAAAATAGGGACAGGTGTACCAGGTTAATAATTCGGTAACTTTTAGAGGAAGAGCGCCAAGAAGCTCTATATTTCTTACAGGGTGAAAGTCCCTGTTGGGTAAGGTCTAGCCAGCCACCCATACCGAAACACTATGACTTTGTCAAGCATTTTTTTAAATACATAGGATTTATTGATCGATAATTTTTGATATACCGGGTATTATTCCGGATTATAAATATAATAGGAATATAATAGGGACAGACACCTATTTTCTTAGACAATCAACATTTTACTTTTAAATTAAATAGATAGAACGTGTACCAGGTTAATGATTCTGTAATTTTTAACGGAAAACCTATAGAGTCTGAGGAGTTTCTAGAGAATGTATCCCTGTTTTTTTATTAAAAAAAGTATTTCATAAGTATATTTCATAAAATAATTTTTAAAAGGGTAGTGATAAAAAATGAAAAGTTTAAGTAGATTAGTTTATGTGTTGGTATTTATTAGTATTCTTTTTATTAGTGGATGTTCGGTATTGCCCGAATTACCGGATCTGGTAATTACCCAGGTAGATATCGTAGGTGGTGTGGTCAGTTTCCAGATAATGAATCAAGGTGATAGCGAATCTGAACTATGTCAGGTCTGCTTATTGGTTAATGGTATATTAGAAAACACAATTGTAGTACCAGGTTTACTCCCGGGAGCAAGTGTGGATGATATTTTTAGTTATAACTATGTTTGTTCCGGAGAAGAAGATGTAATTTTGGTAACCGCAGATTGTGAAGAAGAGGTAGCAGAAAAAGAAGAGGGCAATAATGATTATCAAACTTCTTACAGTTGTGGAGTAAAACTGGTATTACCTACACTTTCTGCCGAAGATGGTTTTTTATTGGAGGATAACCTAACTGCGTATTCTTCTCCCCAGGTAGGGGATACAGCTAGCAATAAAGCTACCCGAGCCTTTTTAAGTTTTGATATTTCTTCTATTCCTTTAGGATCATATATTGTTTCCGTTGAGTTAAATTTAAATAATATTACTCAAGTGCATGAGCCGGATTTTGATTCACTGGGATTTTTTGAGATTTATTTTTATGAATATGGTGGTTTTTCTGATCTGGATAGTTCCGATTTTGATGCTCCCGGGGTACTGGTAAAGGGGTGTCGTATTTCAAACTATCCTCTGAATCCCTGGAATGTTGATGTTACCGAATCCTGGGATGGAGTTAACACAGAACCTTATTTTCAAAATTTAGTGAATGCCGTAGAAGACCGCTGTCAGTTAAAATTGCAATTCTCTTTATTGACTGATATGGATTCCTCGACTGATATGTTTGGCTTAGGGAATGTTGATTTGCAGGTAGTATACTTACCTTGAGAAACATATATGATACTTCATCACATTCTAAATAAATAGAGAAGGCGTACAAAGCCAATAATTCAGCCACTTTTTGCGGAAAATCCATGGGGTCTGAGGAGTTTCTTAATTAGATAGTTGAGGCTTTAGGTATTATTATAGATAGACGTCCTAAAGGAAGACCTCGTAAAATGGAAAGCTAAATCATAGAAAAAATAGGATGTGTCTATTAAAATATCAAATATTTGAGAGCTTACTCTTATTTTTTATTTTGACATTGCTAATTAGTGTGGTAAAATGACAATGTAAAAAAATGTACCGTAAGTTATTTGAGAGATAACCTATGAAACCTAAAAATACATATAAGATTTTAGGACCGATAGAGACGAATATTGTAGCTCGTTTGACCTATGAAAAAAAAGCTATTATTACAGCGAAAGATATGGATCAATTATTTAATCTTTCGCCGGAGGATAGAAAACAAATTGTTTTTAGGCTCAAAAAGAAAAGAATACTCTCCCCAATAAAACCAGGTGTATATATTTTTTCTCCTCTTGAAGCAGGCCCCGAAGGAACAGGTGTAGATGAATTGCTTATCCCGCCGCTTTTCTTTCCGAAGAAAAACTACTATGTCGGATACTCGACCATGTTTAACTATTACGGATTTACAGAGCAGCTTTTCCAAACTGTGTATGTTTTGAATACCACGAAGCGTATGGATAAGATAATTTGCGGTTTATCTTATAAATTTATAAAGATAATGGAAAATCGTATGTATGGGATAGAAAAAATAAAAGTAAAAGATGAAGAGGTAAACATCAGCTCAAAAGAGAGGACACTAATAGATCTCATTTATTTTAATAAACCTGTTGGAGGTATTATAGGCGCTTCCAGGATATTTACAGAAATTGTAAAAAGTGATAAATGTGATATAAAAAAGCTAGTTGAATATGCAGTTTGTTTTCCCAATATTAAGACCAGAAAACGTATTGGGTTGATACTTGATGATGCCGGAGTTCCTGAAAATATTTTAAAACCTCTTATAAAAAGCATAGAAAAGACATCTATCGGTTCTCTTAACGGTTCGCGTAAAGGCACCCTTAATAAAAAATGGAGAGTTATAGTCAATGATTCACGAAAATAAAGATGAGTTTATAAAAGCGTTAGGAAGAGCATCGAAGAAAAGGGGTTTTCTACTACCTTTAATTGAAAAAGATTATTATTTAACCTTGATTCTCTCACGAATATATGAGCTTTCCGAAAATCTTGTTTTTAAAGGAGGAAGTTGCCTTAATAAGGTTTACTATACGTATTATCGTTTAAGCGAGGATCTTGATTTTAGCATGATATTACCACAGTATGAAGCTACACGCGGTCAAAGACGTAGATGTATCCAACCGGTTAAAGATAAAATTGAAAAATTCATTGAACAGTTTGGTATGAGGTTGGACGATGTTGGTAATCCCGGCCGTAATGAGTCTAAGCAATATGTGTTTTACTTTGTGTACCAATCAGCACTACGTAATATAGAAGCAAAAATTAAATTAGAGATTGGGCTTAGATTTAATCCGCTTGATACAATAGAAAAACGGCCGGTACAGCATATTTTTCTACATCCATTTACAGGTGATCCACTTTTTGATGGTGGTCAAATTAATTGCTTATCTTTAAATGAGCTCATAGCGGAAAAGTTACGTGCAGGTGCGATAAGAAAAATTATAGCTCCTCGGGATTTCTATGATATTGACTTTGTTCTGCGAAATAAATTTGATTTATCCAATAAAGAAGTAATGACGTTGTTTAAAAAGAAACTTCAAGAGGATGATGCTGATACAGATTTGGGTAAATATAAGAAGAACCTCGGCAGATCAGATGGTGAAATTAAGGATATGAATTCACGTATTGAAACAGAGTTATTTGACGTTTTGGCACCTGAAGAGCGCAAGAACTTTGATTTAAGTATAGCTCTTAGAAGAATTAACAAAGCTATGGAAACGATAGGATAATGAAAAAGACATTTATAGTAAGACAAGAGGACATTAATTTATCTTATTTAAATGAATAGTGTTGCATCAAAATGGGTAACCATTAGATGAAGCGTACACCGGGAAGCAGATAGACCATAGGGAAGACCGTACTTCCTGAAATGAATTATACAGCCTCGAAAATAAAGATTAATGCAGATGGCGACGTTGTTAGAAAAAATAGGATGTGTTCCTATTTTAATTAAATATGTAATCTGGCGTACAATTTTGATATGACAAGGAGGTTAAAATTATGAAAAAATTAAAAGTGGATCTGGAAATGATTGCTGAGATAATGAGAAATGTAGACCGAATTGATATGGACTTTTATCTTGATAAAGAAACAGGAGAGGTTGTT
>DMCY01000053.1:0-34606 GCA_003451675.1 Candidatus Atribacteria bacterium | reverse complement strand
ATTGAGTGGTTAAATAGTATCGGAATTGAACCTGTGTAGAGAACGATCACCGCTGAAGCTAAGCCCTTGATATTTTATATATTTTGCCAATTCAACAACTATTCAATTTAATTTGTTAAAAAATATAAATTTTTATGCATTATGCAAAAAAATAAAGAATAGAAAGTAGGAAACTATTATGAAACTCGATACCAAAATTATAGATTTTATTATTGGCATAATGGAATTTTGTGAAGGAGATCCCCATTTATCTAAAGAATTAATCAAAGAAAGAGAAAGATTTTTTACTACCACTCCCGAGTTGTATTATAAAACATTTGAAGAAATAAATTCCGTCGAGCAGAGGTTTGCCGATTATTATATTTTTACTTGTATTTCTCAATATTACGAAACAAGTCCCCTAGAAGTTTTTTTATCCAAGAATTTATTTAAATATAATAAAAAAGACCGAAATATTCTCCTGGGATTTAGAAATGATATCTTTGATATCTTTAACATTGTCAAGGTTGTGGCTGGCTCTTATTTTATAGCTAAGAATTTTACTTCTAATCAAGAATATAAAGTGTGGGAAAGTAATGCTACCTATCAAATCAAAGAAGGAGACCATGTTGTAGGACGCATTTTGCCCTATGAGACAGATTATGCTTTATGCAATTTCAATATATTATGTCCAAAAGATTTTACCTATTCATTAAAAAGATTGCGGAGAAATGACCCTTCTGAGATCATACATTCCATTACCCCTTTAATGATAGAAAAAGAAATTTACCAGGCATGTCAAAATTTTAAAGTAGAGGAAAACAATCTGGAATTTGTAGAAAAAAAGCTAAAACATTTTTTAAAAAAATATTTAGGGAAAAAAGCACCTTCTATCAAAAATCTTAGAAAGAAGATAAATAAAATTACCGACCCTTTTCCTCTAATGAGAAAATTGTCGGGAAAATTTAATTTTCCCTCTGATGATAAATTAATAGAATTTCATAAAATATTTATGGATTTCTGGAATCTTTCTTCCCGTGATGAATTTCAGGGAGAATCTCCCCAGGAAGTTAATGAACAGAGTATGGGACCCCGGGAAAGAGAATTGATTCTGGATTTAATGCGCCAGATTCAATCGAACATTAATCCGAATAATTTTTCCAATCAAGAAGAATTAGACAAAGCGATTAAGAAATGTCAGGATCAATGGCTTCAACAACCCCAGGAAGAGCTTGACCATAAAACTCCCTGGGAAGTAATTTCAGATGAAAGAAAAAGATTGGGCAGCCCTAGAAAGGGTTTCACCTTTTCAATGACCATAACACCTGTAAGCTGTGGAATGAGGGAAGAATATATTGATTTAACTAATTTAAGCAAAAAAGACAGTCCTCTGGCAGAAGATTTAGAAACTTTTGTAAATTATTTTATAAAAAATCGCGTAAAGGTTACTTTAAAAAACAGATGGATTCCTTTTAAGCATATAAAATCAATAGAGAAAGATTTTATAAATAAGGATAGTTTTATTTCGTTAGGCGAGGAAGAAAAAAGAGGAGAAGAAGTTAGTAAAAGATATATCTATTTTATAGATATATTGTCTCGAGCAGCAAGGTTTATTTATACAGATAAGAAGGGTTGGATCAAGGTAAACGTTGGTCGTTTTAAAGAATTTTGTGAGAAATCTTATGGAGAAAAGCTCTTTGAGTTGTTTTTTATCTGGGTTGAAAAAGCGAATTGGACAAAGTTCCTGGCTACTAATTATTGGGATAATCAGGCTAAAGAATATCAGGAAAGTTTTATCACTTTACTTTATTGTATTGATGAATATAAGATAAATAGAAAAATAGATATGGAAGAATTTGTAATTAAGCTCTATACCCCCAAGGGAAAAGAAATAAAATTTTCTAAAAGCCTGCTTAATGATTTAGCTTCAGCAATTGAGACAATTCTAATAGAGTATTTACAATGGCTGGGGGTAGTCAGAACTCAAAAGGGAGAAATATTTCCCGGGATAAAAATTAAGGTTATTAAAAAATTTTGGATTACTCCCAATGGTAAAAAATTAATCAATAAAATGATAGATTATTATATTAAAACAGGGAGGATGTAATAAAGGTAAAAAATCAATAGAGTATTTTCAGGAATGCCCTTCTAACGCACGTAGAGTGCCTTTAAACGGGCATCAATTTTCGAAAAAAGGGTATATTTTACGACACTTTTTTTAGCCTTTTTTGACCTCTTCAAAACTCTGTAACCCTTACAGGAAGCCATTTTTAGATTTTGGGGGAGTGAAAATAAGCCAAAAAACACCTATTTTCCGAGGGTAAAACCATAGGTTAAGGCAAAATAAGCGCTTACAATCAAAAATACGCAACCTAACTTTAAAACCCTTATTATACAAGACTTTCAGGAGGCCTTTTTTTAGAGTAAAGGGAAAAAATAGAGGAATAGAAAAACTGATTTTTAGCTGAGCAAGGTAGATAAATATATATAGAATTAGGAGATTATCAGTTTTTATAGAAAAAAATGGTAAGGCTCTAAAACGTAGAAAATATAAGGGTTTCTGCGTTTTTTTGTTATATGGGATATTAGTAGTACTTCTAAAATATGGGGAAAATGAGGTAAAAAAGGGCTAAAAACCCTATTTTTAACACTTTGAAAGCCTTGCAAAATAAGGGTTTAAGAGAATTTTTGTCGTAGCAGCGTTTTTTGAGGAGGTCTAAGGTGATTGTTCATATTTTTTAAAATAGGCGCTTAAAAGGGCTTAAAATGGCTTATTTTAGATGTGGGTGAAAAGCCTTATTTTATAAAGGTTTGAGTGAGGTTTTGGAGTGAGGGCTTGAAGTGAGGGTAAAGAAATTTTGAAAAATTGTGCAAGCTATATAAATATAATAAGAAATAAAGTGTATTATTCATACTATTATACAAAGGAAATCTTATATGCGATGTCGTATATTTTATAGCAGTAAACAAATTAAGAAAATATATAGTTCCAAGATGAGGTATAAAAAACGATGAAAATAGTTATAGCCCCAGATTCTTTCAAAGGCAGCTTGACTGCTGTAGAAGTATCAGATGCAATAGAGCAAGGAGTAAGAGAAATCTTCCCGGAAGCTGAAATTATAAAAATGCCTATGGCAGATGGTGGAGATGGTACAGTCCAATGCCTGGTTAATGCCACCGGAGGAGAAATTTTAAGAGAGAAAGTTACAGGTCCCCTGGGAGATGGAGTTTTGGCTTGTTATGGTATTTTAGGAGATAAGAGGACGGCAGTTATTGAGATGGCTGAAGCGTCAGGATTAACTTTAGTTCCAGAGAATAAAAGGAATCCATTAATAACTACCACTTACGGAACCGGTCAGTTAATTAAGGCAGCATTAGACCAGGGATGTAGAAAGATGATTATCGGTATCGGGGGAAGTGCTACTAATGATGGGGGAGCGGGGATGGTTCAGGCCTTAGGAGCAAAATTATTAGATAAAGACGGGGAGGAAATAGGTTTTGGAGGAGGAGAATTAAAAAAAGTTTTCCGAATTGATACAAAATATTTAGATAACCGCTTATCCGAGACTAAAGTATTAATTGCTTCGGATGTGAGTAATCCGCTTTGTGGGCCAAAAGGGGCTGCTCGGATATATGGACCTCAGAAAGGCGCCACTCCAGAGATAATAGAAGAGCTGGACAAATCTTTAGCCCATTTTGCAGAGGTAATAAAAAGAGATTTAAATAAGGATATAAAAGATATACCGGGAGCAGGGGCAGCCGGAGGTTTGGGAGCTAGTTCAATGGCATTTTTGGATGCAGAGCTTAGACCAGGTATTGAGATTATGATTGAAGTAGTAAAACTGGAACAGGCTGTAAAGGATGCTGATCTGGTAATTACCGGTGAAGGGAAGATCGATAGTCAGACTATCTACGGAAAGGCGCCAATAGGAGTAGCCAAGATTGCCAAAAAATACAATATTCCAGTAATAGCTGTAGCTGCAATCATCGGTGACGATGCAGATATTGTACATCAATATGGAATTAGTTCTTTAATTAGTGTTTCCGGGCAACCGATGAGATTAGATGAGTCATTACCAAACAAGATATCATTAATTAAAAATAGCATAAAACAATCTATGAGGGCAATAAAGACAGGGAAAGAATTGAAGAAAAACTAAAGAAAAAAAGGAGGGATGAGATAGAGAAAAATAATTGTATTTTTAGAAAGAATATTAAAATATTTAAAGGAGAAAAAAATGAAAAAGAGTATTGTAGTATTGTTAATTTTGATTATGGTGTTTAGTATAAGTATTTTTGCTTTTGCAGAAAAAACTGTTGTAGAATTCTGGACTACAGACAATGAAAAAGCTAGAGTTGATGTACAAGAAGCAATAGCAGCAGATTTTATGAAGCTTCATCCGGAAATTGAAGTAAAAGTAATTCCAGTTGATGAAGTAGATGTTCCTAAAAAACTTGCAACTGCCAAAGCAGCTGGAAGATTACCTGACGTCTGCCGTTTTGGATTAGAATATGTAGCTGGTTTTGCCTTAGATGGATTATTGGATACCAAAGCTGCTACTAAAGCTATTGCCGATATGGGTTATGCTAGTTTTTACAAAGGTGCTTTAGATCTTGTTCGTTCCCCTGTAGAAGGCATATGGGCAGCTGTACCTATTGATGGCTGGGTACAAGGCATATGGTATAGAAAAGACCTTTTTGCTGAAAAAGGATTGGCTGCTCCTACCAGCTGGGATACGATTTTAGAGGCAGCTAAAGCTTTTTATGATCCTCCTAATGCTATGTATGGAATAGTGATTGGAACCGATTCGGGACAGATATTCACCCAACAGGTATTTGAACCTTTTGCTTTATCCAATGGTGCAACTGGTTTTGATAAAGATGGTAATATTGTTATGAATACCCCTGAAATGGTAGAGGTTTTAGACTATTACACTAAATTAGCTGCTTATGGACCTCCGGGGGCTACTACCTGGAGAGAGTGCAGACAGTATTATATTGTAGGTCAAGTAGCTATGATGTTCTATTCTCCCTATATAATGGATGATATTGCGGGATTAGTAGAGGCATATCAAGTTACTGTTCCTGATTTAGCTAAAAATACTGGCTTTTGTCCGATTATAGAAGGACCCAGCGGAATCAAGGCTTCTTACGGACAGTTAGTAACCTTGGGAATCTTTAAAGACACAGATACAGAAGCAGCTATTGAATTCGTAAAATATGTCTTAGGACCAGGATATGTAGATATTCTCTTTATGAGTCCGGGAGGAAAGGTTCCTGTTCGTAAAGCTGTAGTAGATGAATGGTTAAATCATGAGGTGTTTAGCCTTTATGCTCCAGAGGTAGTTGCAGATGTAGCCGGTGGTATGGATATGATTCAAAGATGGGGCTTTATGGAAGGGAATATTGTACCTTTAGTTTCAGATGTCTATGGCAGAAAATTAGTACCAGTGGTAATAGAAAAAATTCTAACTGGTGATATGACTCCAGAACAAGCAGCTGCATGGTTACAAGAACAGACTGAGGCATTAAAATAATAGAATATCTAATAATTAAAAATTAAAGTAAGATTTTTTAATCTTCTAAGGACTATGCAGTTAAAATAAAATTAACTGCATAGTCCTACTTTTGAGTGGAGGTAAAGATGAGAAAAATAAATACTCTTACTCTTCAACAAAGAGAAGCACGTTTAGCTTACTGGTTTGTTGTTCCTACTTTTGCTATTGTGTTTGGATTGGTAATATATCCTGCACTTTATAATATATGGATAAGTTTTCATGAAGTTACTTTGGGGAATCTTGGCCAAAGAGGAGCACCTTTTGTAGGATTACAAAATTATTTTAGAGTTGCGAAGGATTTTATGTTTAAAGATGCTTTAAAAGCAACTATTATATATTCGTTTTTAGGAAGTATTTTATCTATTGTTTTAGGCTTGGCAGCCTCTCTATTATTAAATAGAAAATTTAAAGGAAGAGGATTAGTAAGAGCAATATTTTTATTTCCTTATATTGCTCCGGTTGTTTCGGTGGCTTTTATTTGGAGATGGCTGCTTAATCCGGTAAATGGGGTAGTTAGTTGGGCTTTAATGAGCAGCGGTATATGGGCCAAACCTATTGCTTTGCTTTCTCAAAGGGGTTGGGCTATGCTAATAGTGATCTTATTTCAAGGATGGAGATATTTCCCCTTTGCTATGTTAATGATTTTAGCTCGACTTCAGGCTATTCCTAATGAATTATATGAAGCAGCAAGTATAGATGGTGCAGGAATAATAAAAAAGTTTTTTTACATAACCATACCCGAATTAAAATATGTATTAGGTACTTTATTTTTATTAAGATTAATGTGGACTTTTAATAAATTTGATGATATCTACTTACTAACTAGTGGAGCAGCAGGGACCAAAGTATTACCGGTTCTTACCTATGAATTTAGTTTTGGTATGAATGATTTTGGCTTAGGTTCAGCTACCTCAATGTTCTTGTTTATTATTCTCGGTGTTTTTATGATTTTTTATGTAAAATATGCATTGGAATGGTAACATCTATTTGAAGTGCAAAATTTTACAAAGGATAGGAGTAAAAAAAATGGAGAAAAGAAAAATATCTTTTGGAAAAATTGTGGTTGCTGGAAGTATCATTCTATTTTTAATTGTGATTCTTTTTCCTTTTTATTGGATGATAATTTCATCTATGAAGGGATTTTCCGAATTATTTGCTTACCCTCCCAGGTTCTTACCAGATAGTTTTAATTTAAGAGCTTATTGGCGGGTCTTATTTGAAGAAGGATTTATTCTGTATCTCAAAAATAGTTTTTATGTCGCCTCATTTACAGCTATATTAAATCTAATATTGGCTTGCTTGGGAGCTTACGCTATAGCTCGATTAAGATTTAAAGGTAAGGCTATGATGATGAGGTCTATCCTTTTAGTATATATGTTTCCTGGAATATTACTAATAATTCCCTTATTTGCTATGTTAGCAAAAGTAGGATTTATAGATAATTTAAATGGATTAATACTTACTTATTTAGCTCAAACTTTGCCCGTTTCCCTTTATATGTTAGCTGCTTATTTTAGGACTGTTCCTGAGGAAATTGAAGAAGCGGGATTAGTAGACGGCTGCAGCAGGTTGGAAGTTATAACTAAAATAACCCTGCCTCTCTCTGTGCCAGCGATGGCTTCAGTAGGGATATATACTTTTATGATAGCCTGGAATGAATTTTTATATGCTTTAGTTTTTTTATATGATTCTAATAAATTTACTATGCCCTTGGGGCTGGTACGGCTTTATCATTCTTATCATACTTCCTGGGATCTGGTAATGGCTGCTTCGGTAATAATCACTGTTCCTATAATTGTCCTGTTTTTAGCCTTTGAAAAGTACTTAGAACAAGGTTTAGTTGCAGGTGGAGTGAAAGGTTAAAGATATACTTGCTACCCATTTTTCTCCTCAGGATAACCAGATAAAACATACAGTTATTAATAGTAGCCATGTTACTCTTCACCTCTTGCTTAATAAATTAGATAGAATTAATTGGAAATTGAGAACTGAAAACCAAAAACTATAAAAGAGGAGTATTAAATATGAAAGCAATAATTTTAGCGGGTGGATATGCCAAAAGACTTTGGCCTTTGACTAAAAATAAACCCAAGCAACTACTTTCGGTTGGGGGAAGGCCGATGATTGAGTATATTATAGAAAAGTTAAAGGCCCAAGAAGAAATTGATAAAATTATAATATCCACTAATGAAAAATTCGGAAAAAATTTTAAGGAATGGCTGTTAGAATATAAATCAACAAAAGATATTTCTTTAGTGGTTGAACCGACTTTGTCCGAAGAAAATAAATTAGGTTCAGTAGGAGCGTTGGGATACTTAATAAAGGAAAAAAATATAGATGAGGAATTAATGATTATAGGAGGTGATAATCTATTTGAATTTGATTTAAGAGATTTGATTAATTATTATAGAGAAAAAAAGGGGAATGTAGTCGCCCTATATGATTTAAAATCTATTCAGACAGCCCAAAATTATGGAGTCGCAAAGGTCGATAAGGAAATGAGGATAATAGATTTTGTAGAAAAACCCGAAAACCCTTCTTCTACACTCGTTTCCACCGCCTGCTATATATTATCTCAAGAAGGGGTTAGAGGTATTTTAACTTATTTAGATGCAGGAGAAAATCCTGATGCCATAGGATTTTTTATAAAGTGGTTAATCAAGAGAGAAAGAATTTTTGGATTTGCATTTTCAGGTAAATGGTTCGATATAGGTTCTTTAGAATCACTTAAAGAAGCAGATTTAATATATAGTAAAAAGAAGGAGGAAAATTTATAATGAGAGATAAAGTAGATATAGTAGTAGGTATTTGCACTAAAAATGTTGAAGATACCATTGAAGGAGTAATTAAAGTAGTTGATCAGGGTCTGAATGACTATTTTTCGGAGAAGAAAAGTTTAATTATAGTCTCAGATGGTTTTTCTAAAGACCACACCAAAGAGAGGGCTAATAAAACTGTAACCGGAACACAGAAGATGGTACTGGATCAAGTTGGGAAAATCGGAAAGGGAAATGGAGTAAAAACCATATTTATTAAAGCAGAAGAAGTAGGAGCAAAGGCAGTAGCTTTGGTAGATGGCGATCTTACCAGTATAACCCCGGAATGGTTAAAATACTTAGTTCAGCCTATATTAACCGGACATGATCTGGTTGCTCCCTTTTATGCAAGACATAAATATGATGGAGTAATTACCAATCATCTGGCTTATCCTCTGACTCGAGCACTCTACGGGATTTCTATCAGACAACCCATAGGGGGAGAATATGGCCTATCCGCTAAAATGGTGAAAAAAGTGTTAGTTCACCCTCTTTTCCCGGCTGAATTTGGAATAGATATTTTTATTACTACAGTGGCTGCTTGCGAAAACATGAAGATGATAGAAGCGAAACTGGGGATAAAAAGTCATGATTCCACCAAAGATTATAAAGACCCCAAGGTATTATTAGTTCCTATGTTCAATCAGGTAACAGGAAGTATTTTAGACTTAACCATTTTTTATAAAGATTTTTCTAAAAGGAAAGTGGTAGATAAAAGTGTAGAAAGGATTGGAATAAAAGAAGTAGAGACACCTAAAGAGGTGGTTATGGATATATCAGGATATATAAATGATTTTAAATCTGGATATAAAGAGACGATAAAGGCAAAAAATTTTTTCTTGCCAGCAAAAACAATATCTTCATTAGATAAAATATCTAAAAGTGCCAGTATGGAGGATTTTAATTTTCCTATAGATTTATGGGCTCAAATAGTATATTATAGTTTAAGTTATTATGAACAGAAAAGAGATAGGAAAGAAGATATTTTAGAGATATTAAGAATTTTATGGCAGGGGCGCTTAGCTAGTTTTGCTATTGAAACAAAAAATTTAGATATGGAGCAGTCAGAGGAAGTAATTCAACGGCAAGTAGACGCTTTTAAGAAATACAAAGAAAAAATGTGGCAATGATGGGAAGGTGGCATATATGATGGTAGATAAAAAAAGTTTAGAAAAAAAATATTCTATCGGCGTTGATTTGGGAGGAACGAATATTGTTAGCGCAACAGTGAATTACCAGGGGAAGATAGTAAACCGCCTGAAAGTTCCAACTTTAGCCGAAAGAGGTAAAGAAGCTACCATTAAAAGAATAATAGAAACCATCCATAAGAATATTATTCAATCTTCCGTAGCTCCTGACGATATAATAGGTATAGGGATTGGAGCACCGGGTCCTCTCAATATTAAAAGAGGAATCATCAATTTTGCTCCCAATCTTCCCGGATGGAGAGATGTCCCTTTAAGGAAAATATTAGAAGATGAATTTAATATGAAAGTTGTTTTAGAAAATGATGCTAATGCAGCTGCCTGGGGGGAAAGGTGTTTTGGGACAGGTCAAGGGGTAAATAATTTAGTATGCTTTACCCTGGGAACCGGAATTGGCGGCGGAATAATTATTGATGGCAAGATATATCATGGCAACAATTATGGAGCAGCAGAGTTAGGACATATGACCGTAAACAATGATGGTCCTCAGTGTAATTGTGGAAACTATGGTTGTTTAGAAGCCTATTCTTCGGCTACTGGAATTAAAAATAGGATTAGAGATAGAATTAAAAAAGGGATAAAGAGCCGATTTTTAAATTTAGATAATGCTGAGTCAGTTGAATCAATTAGTTTAAAATTAATTTTTGAAAGTGCCCGTAAAGGGGATAAATTAACTAAAGGTGTGGTTGAAGAGGCCATCTCTTATTTAGGTATAGCCATTGCCAATATCGCTAATATATTGAATCCTGAAATGATAGTACTGGTGGGAGGAATAACTAATGAAGGTGATAAGTTACTTATTCCCCTTAGAGAGGAAGTAAAAAAGAGAGCATTTTATTCCAATTATAAATCTCTTAAAATTGTTATTGGAGAGTTGGGAGGAAATGCGGGGGTTCTCGGGGCAGCAGCTCTCTTACGGATTCCTGCTAGCCGTTCCTACTAAGTCAACTTTTTAAGAAGCAAGGATACAAGTTTTACGATAGGGAATAGATTAAAGTAAAAAAAGTTAAAGTGAATACGAATAATTGAAAAAAATAAAATTTTTTTTATTTATAAAAGAGGATATTTTAAATTTTTGTCGAATTAATAAAATATAGATAAAAATTGAAAATATTGGAGGTAAAAATGTCAAAAAATTTAATAGTTTTATTTATAATAGTTTTATTAATTGTTGGCGGTTTTGGTATTTATACTTATGACCAATCTAATCAGGCAAAGAAAGAAGTAGAAGAAAAAAATCTTAAACTGGAAAGTAGTGACGAACTTATTTCAGAACTGCAAGAAAATATACAAGAAAAAGAAAAACAGATTGAAGAATTAAAAGCAAGTTTACCTAAAGAAGAAAAAGATTTGGAGAAAGAATATGCTGATAAATTATCAGAACTAAAAGAAGAAAAAGCTCAACTCGAAGCGTTGTTAACCGAAAAAGAAGAAACAATTAAAACCATTGAGAGGCAAAAAGAAGAATCTGAACAGATTGTTATTCTAAAAGACGAACTTATTTCAGAACTGCAAGAAAATATACAAGAAAAAGAAAAACAGATTGAAGAATTAAAAGCAAGTTTACCTAAAGAAGAAAAAGATTTGGAGAAAGAATATGCTGTTAAATTGTCTGAATTAATGGAGGAAAAAGGACAACTTGAAGCTTTATTAATTGAACAGGAAGGAACCTTGCAAACTAAAGATCGAGAGAAAGAGGAGCTTATCAGTAAATTAGAGGATTGTAATAATAAAATTAACGAAGTGAAAGAAAAATTGGTTCAACAAAAAATTGAAGATGAAAAAGATTATGTTGCAGAACTATCTGCATTAACAGAAGAGAAAAGTAAATTGGAGAATCAACTTAAGATTTACCAAGATCTTTTATCAGAAAAAGAAGATACTATTGTGCTTATTAAGCAACAAAATGAAGAATCAGAGAAAAATATTGTTGAAAAAGATAAAACAATTACAGAATTATCCGAAAGCATAAGGGGATATGAAAATCAGATTAAGGAAATAAGCGAACAGGCGGCCAAAGAAAAAGAAAAAGAAACAGAAAAAGAGACAGAATATTCTAATAAATTATCCTTATTAACGGAAGAAAAAAGCAAACTTGAAACTCAATTAAAAGCTTCTCAAAAGCTTCTTTTAGAAAAAGAAAATACTATCGTGCTCCTTAAACAACAAAAAGAAGATTCAGAAAGAGCTATTTCCAGCAAAGATAAAATAATTGCAGAGCTATCCGAAAGCATAAAAGGATATGAAAACCTAGTTACGGAAATAAGAGAACAGATGGCCAAAGAGGGAAAAGAAAAAGAAGCAGAATATGCTGATAGATTAGCTTTATTAAAAGAAGGTAAGGATATAATAGAGGCTAAATTAGCCGAGGCAATAAAAAAGAGTATGCCAGATTATTATGAAGTAAAGAAGGGAGACTCACTCTGGAAAATTGCTGAAAGATTTTATAATACAGGCGAGAAATGGATAAGAATTTTTGAGGCGAACACAGATAAAATAAATAATCCTGATTTAATTTATCCCTATCAAAGGTTTACAATTCCCAAAGAATAAATTCGTATATCGTATATCGTGAAGAAAGAAAAAGTTCAAGAATAGAGAAGTAGGGGCGGATTTATCCGTCCCTACATTATTAAAAATCATATATTATTCAAAAGAAGTTTTGAATTTTGAATTATGGTTTTTTGCTTCAAGTTTTTAGCTTAACAATGAGATTGCCACGCTCTGATAAATCAGAGCTCGCAATGACAGAAATCTTAATAAACTAATAACCGATAACTGATTTTCTTCGCGCGATACTCGATACCCAACCCAATACGCAATACGAATTACTATTCACTATCGACTAATTTGACCGGCAGACTGGTAAACCGGCTAACTGGCTAACTAATTTGATCGGTGAATCGGCCAATTGATAGGTTGCTTAATTGGTAAATTGGTCAATTGGCTTTTATCCACATATTTTATCTATCTCTTTCTTGTATTTCTTGTGTATTTCAAATCTTTTCATTTTTAAAGTTTCGGTTAAATCTCCGTCTTCTATGGTAAATTCATGAGTAAGTAAGGCTATTCCCATTACCGTTTCGTATGGCTTAAACCCGTGTTTTTTTGAGATTAATCTTTTCTGTTCTTTCTGGTATAAAGCGATTATTTCGGGTTTCTTTATCAATTCTTCAGTGTTTTTATATTGAATGTCTTCTTTTTCGGTATATTCTTTCAGAGCTTCAAAGTCAGGAACAATTAATACGCCCAGACGAGGCTTATCCTGGCCAACTATAATTGCCATATTAATATATTCACTCTCTTTTAGTCTATCTTCCAAAGGAAGAGGTTCAACATTTTCTCCTCCTCTTAAGACTATGGTGTCTTTTATTCTCCCTACTAATTGGATATATTTTCCGTTATAAGTCTTCTTGCCCAAATCTCCGGTATTAAACCAGCCATCTTTAATTACCTCTTTAGTCTTTTCTTCATTTTTATAATAACCTTTCATTATCATAGGACCTTTAACCAGCACAATACCCATTTCGCCATTGGGTAATTCTTTATTATAATCCTCTTTATCCATAATTTTTATCTTTACTTCCGGGAGAGGAGGACCAACGGTAAACATAATATTATCCTTTTTTGTTCTACCAGCAAGAATTGGAGAAGTTTCAGTTAATCCATATCCTTCAGTAATAATTAATCCGATAGTATTAAAAAATTTATCTATGGATTCATTAAGTGCCCCTCCTCCACATATTGCAAATCTAAATCTTCCACCGGTTAATTCTCTAACCTTCTTAAAAACTATTTTATCAGCTAAGCGATATTTCCAACCCAATCTTTTAACTGTTCTTCTGGCTTGAGCCAATTCTTCGGTAGTATATTCGGCTCGGTCAAATAAAGGCCAATTACCATTAAGGATTCCCTCTGCTTTTTTATATTCTTCTCCTATTTTAATAGCCCAATTAAAGATAGTTTTTTGAAGAGAACTTCCTTTCTTAACATTATCTATAATTCCCTTATATACGCTTTCCCATATTCGAGGGACACTACACATAACACTAGGTTTTTCTACTTTAAGGTCTGGAAGAAGAACTTGCTTAAAAGGTTTACTATAGGCAATTGAAGCACCTACTTGCAATGCACAATATTCTATTGACCGTTCATAAACATGCCATGAAGGTAGAACCGATAAAAAATTATCATTTTTATTTATAGTAATAGCAATAGGAGCATTTATGGCATTATGCATAAAATTAGAATTAGTAAGCATAACTCCTTTTGGGTCAGAAGTAGTTCCCGAGGTATAGATTATAGTTGCCAGGTCATCGGGCTGGCCACTTTTGGCTACCTCTGAAAAGGAAACATCTCCCTGGGCTAATAAATCTTCACCGATTTTATTTATTTTTTCAAAGGAATAAATTTTATGGGAATGAGTTTTATTGTATTGTCCGTCTATTACCACCGCTCTATTTATAAGACTGTTTTTAACGGAATCGGCTGTATCTTTAGAGCGAGTTTCTTTTAGAAGATTTTCTATATTTCTTTCCAGGTATTTTTCTAAGAAATTTTTAGCTTCAGATGATAAGAAGATATGTTTATTTTTATTTTTTATTAATAATTCTATTTCAGATTTAAGTTTTTTGCTTATTTCTTTGTTTTCTTCAAAACTAATAGGAATAGTCCATTCCGGGGTATCTTCTTTTTCAGAGAATATCTTAACTCTGTCATAGAGGATGATGTTTTTTATCTTAGGGAGATCTTTGGCGATTTTATAAAAATTGGAAAATTGCCTTTCTCCTTCCAGTATAACAGCTTTAGCATCTGAATGGTTGAGTTTAAAGTAGATATCTTGAGGCGAGCTGGCTCCGCTGCAGGGAACATCTGCTGCCCTTAAGCCAATAATTGCCATATCAGATATAATCCATTCAAAACGATTGTCACTAACTAAACCGATATGGTCGAATTTCTTTATCCCAATACTAAGCAACCCCGTTCCAAAAGTTTCTACTTTATTATTGAATTCTTTATAAGTAATTGGCGCAAATATTCCCTCTTTTTTTACTTTAAAAGCAGTTCTATCACCATAAAGATTTACACTGTTTCTTAGCATTTCATTTAGTGTTTGTAATTTCATAAAAATGCCTCCCCCATAATCTTTATTAAATAACTATTAGTTAATATTAATAGTAGTTATTAACACCAAGTATATATATAAATTTTAAAAAAGTCAAATCATTATTCGTATTGCATATTGCGTATCGAGTACCGCGCGAAGAAAAAAAAGAAAAAGAAAAATAACCCTACTTTGCCGAAATAAAAAATTATTTTTTAAAAAAAGTTAATTAAAAAGAAGGATTTTTTAAAATAATGTAGAATAAAATATAAAAAGGTTTATTGGAAAGATAGAATATTTGTTATTTTTATAAATTCTTTTCTATATTTAAAAAACTATGATATAATTATATCAAAATATTTTGCTAAAAATAAATTCACTTTTATTCTTTTAGGGAGATAGGGTGCGTGCGGATAATATCTATTGCTAATCAAAAGGGCGGAGTAGCAAAGACTACTACTACCATAAATTTAGGAGCAAGTTTAGCATCATTAGGGAGAAAAGTGCTATTAATCGATTTAGATCCTCAGGCCCATACTACTTTAGGATTAAGCCTTGAGCCGGATAGTTTATCAAAAACTATATTAAATGTTTTAGAACCTCATCGCTCTAAGAATAAATTGAAGTTAGAAGAAGTAATAATAAAGTTAAAAATAAATAGCGAAAATAATTTATTTTTAGCTCCTTCTAATATTGATTTTGCCAGTGCAGAGTATAAACTTATTGACCAAATAGGTAGAGAAGATTTTTTAGGTGCGAGTATCAGAGAATGCAAAGTCCCTTTTGATTATATTCTTATTGATTGCCCTCCTTCCTTAGGGATATTGACCGTGAATGCTTTAAAGGCTTGTGATGAAGTCATTATCCCTATGCAGCCACATTATTTTGCTCTCAGGGGGATAGAAGAATTTATAGAGACAACCGAGATCGTACGGAAGAATTTAAACCATTCTTTAAAAATAAATATTTTAATTACCATTGCTGACACAAGAAGTAATTTAGCCAAGGAAGTTATAGATGAAATAAAACAATATTTTAGTGATAGATTATTTAAAACGATAATAAGAAAAAATATTACTTTGGTAGAGGCCAGCAGCCAGGGTACACCGGCTCTACATTATAGCCCCAAGTCTCATGGGGCTATTGATTATTATAAATTAGCTCAAGAGGTGATATCTTTTGAAAAAGAAGAGATTAGCGCGGGGATTCAGTAAAATCATAGATTATAAAGAAGAATTAATTAGGGATACATCAGAGGGCATTAATGAAAGAGTTGAAATTCAGAATAAAGAAGAAGATGAATTTTTAAGTAGACCTATAACCCCTCCTCAAAAAGATGTAGATAAATTCGTAAATATTAAAGTAGTTGGTATTGGAGGAGGAGGGAATAATGCAATTCGGGAAATGACTCTACAGGGGATGAGTAATCTTGATCTAATTGCTATAAATACGGATTTACAAGCCCTATCCTTATCTCAAGCTGGACAAAAAATTCAAATTGGTAAATCTCTAACCAATGGTTTAGGAACCGGAGGTAATCCCGAATTAGGCAAGAAAGCAGCCGAAGAAGATAAAGATAAAATTTCTAAGGCCATGGAAAATGCAGATATAATTTTTATTACAGCCGGTATGGGAGGAGGAACAGGAAGTGGAGTTTCCTCAGTTGCGGCAAAGATAGCAAAACAGCATGGAATTTTAACTATAGGTGTAGTAACTAAACCCTTTGCTTTTGAAGGTAAAAAGAGAAAATTACAAGCAGAAGCCGGGATAGAAGAATTAAAAAATGAAGTAGATGCTTTAATTACTATTTCTAATGACCGTTTATTAAGAATTATTTCTAAAGACACTTCTATGAAAGACGCCTTTGAAATGACTGATAAAGTATTATGTCAATCTGTTCAGGCTATCGCGGACTTGATTACAATTCCTGGATTAATAAATTTAGATTTAGCCGATGTGAGAACAGTAGCGAAAGATGCTGGCTTATCCTTAGTAGGTATTGGAACAGGTAAAGGGAAAAAGAAAGCAGCTGCTGCAGCAAAAATGGCTATTTCCAGCCCCTTGTTAGAGGTATCCATAAAAGGAGCAAAATCATTATTGATTAATGTTACCGGCGGTTTAGATATGAGCTTATTTGAAGTAAACGAAATAGTTGATATCATATCTAAAGCAGTTGGGCAAGATACAAATATTGTTTTTGGGGCAATTATTAATGAGGAAATGCAGGATGAAATAAGAGTATCTGTTATTGCTACAAAGTGCGAAGAAAATATTGAAGAAGAAGAAAAAAAAGAAGAAGTAAACAAGAAAGAATTATTTAAAGAAAATTATGCAAAAAAAGATAATCTGAAGATAGAAGATAAATTTAAAATTAAAGATCAATTGATAGATGATAAAGACCTGGAAATCCCTGCTTTTTTAAGGAAAAAGATGAAAGGGAATTTACCGAAAGATTCTTCAAAGCCGAAAAAGACTTTGTTTTAAATTAAAAATCTATTTTATCTGCAAAAGTTGCCAAAAGGTGCCTGGCACCTTTTGGCAACTTTTGCAGATTTACACTTGTTTAAAATAAATTTTGGTGCAATTATTCTTATGAAAAAGGCAAAAGGTCGGCAGCTTTCTTTTATTACTTATGAAGCTTCCCAAAAAATCAAAAAAGATGATCCTCTGAAGATTATTTTTGAATCCATAGACTGGAGCTTTATTTATCCTATAATCAAAGATAAATACACCACCGATAGAGAATTAGTTTATGACCCGGTGTCTCTATTTAAAGCCCAACTTTTAATCTGGTTAGGTGAAGCAAAATCAAACCGAAGATTGGCTGAGAGCTTACAATTTGACTCGCGTTTTTGCGTCCTTTGCGGTTTTAATAACTTTCTTAAAACCCCTGCTCATTCTACTTTTTCCTGCTTCAGAAAAAGAATTGGAAAAGATATTTATTATAAAATCTTACACCGTCTAATAGCCCAAACAGTAGTTGCCGCCACAATAAATAAAATAAATATAAGTAGTAATATAGTCCATATAATAAAAAATTCTAATAATGGCAAAAAGAAAAGTTGCAATTGCAGTGGCAGCAGGTGTAAATATAATAAAAAACAAAAATCTTCTAAAGATAAAACTAATATAAAGTTAATTACCAAAAACTTTGTAGCTCTCGGATTTAAAGCAAAAATGGTGATTAATGCAAGTACCAAACTACCATTAGAGGTTACTTTAATTCCAAAAGAATAGGATAAAAATACCTTATCTAAAATTTTTAGGTAAAAACAGAGGATTTATTAAGATATGAAAAGGATGTAAGGACTCTTCTATAAGAGCGGAATAATTTCAGAATTTTCTTAGTCAGCCTATAAAGAGAAAATGAAATATATAAAACAAAAATGAATTAAATTAAACTTGATAACCTTCTTCATTATTTTTCGGAGTAATAACTTCAACATTTTTATCTTTCAATATATCAAGATATTCATTTGGCAATGGTTTGTCCGTTATAATCGCATCTACGTTTTCAATACCAGTTGTCCGGAAGATAGACGCCTTATCAAATTTACTGGAATCTACCAGAAGATAATGAAGCCGGGAATTTTCGAACATCTTTACTTTAATATTTCCTTCCAGGACATTAGATTCATAGATACCTCTTGTATCTAACATTGTGCAGGAGAAGAAGAATTTAGTGACCTTTATATTTGATAACATTTTTTCTGCGAGCGGGCCAATTGTTGAGAAGTAGCCGTGTCTTATATTACCTCCAACAAGAACCAGGTCTATTTTATAAATACTCATCAACTCAACTGCCATATATATATTATTAGTTATAATATGCAGGTTCTGTGCGGAGAGTGCTAATGTACGAGCAAACTCGTAGCAAGTTGTGCTGGTATCCAAAAAAATCGTATCTCCTGATTGCACAAATTTTTTGGCTAATTCTGCTATAATTCTTTTTTGTTCGAGATTAGTATTATGCCTTTCATGAAATCTTTTATCGTAATCCCGAGCCATTTTAATGGTGTTGTACTCTTTTATTATAGATCTTTGGTCTGCTAATTTTTTGAGATCTCTCCTGATGGTAACCAGAGAAACATTCATTTTCTCAGCAAGTTCTACCGGAGAGATAAAATTGCTATTTTGGATTAAATCTAATATTTTTTCAAGTCTTTCTGCTTTGCTCATATACTTTTTTCACCTATTAGTAAATGTTAATATATTTTATTTGTAATATTCTATTTAATTTTATTTATTAAATATTATATTATATGATGAGAATAAAGTCAATATATGAAAATTTCTTGATTATATATCTTGACAAAAAGATAAAAAATAGATAAGATATTATCAAATAGTTTTCATTTTATACAAAAAGGAGGTAAATAAAATGAAAAAACAAAAATTTATACTGACGATAGTTTTAATCGCGATTTTTATCTCATCTGTGGTTTCTTTTGCGGGAGCAAAAGAGAATGTTCGAATTGCTATGTTGGTTAAAAACTTGGGGAATGCCTTTTTTGAAGCTTGTAGAGATGGAGGTTTAGAAGCAGCTGAAGAACTTGGTGGCATTGAACTTATTTATCAAGGCCCTACCACACCAACTGCCGAGGGCCAGATAGAAATTATTGACTCGCTTATTGCCCAGAAAGTAGATGCTATAGTTATTTCTGCAAATGATGTAGATGCTCTGGTCCCTATTTGTAAAAGAGCGATGAAGAGCGGGATTACAGTAATTTCTTTTGACTCAGGAATTGCACCAGAAGGACGAATACTTCACTTAGCTCCGTCCAGTAGTGAGTTTATTGGCAGAAGTCAGGTAAAAATGTTGGCAAATTTAATTGACTACAAGGGTGAAATTGCTATTTTAAGTGCTTCTTCTCAGGCTACCAACCAAAACACCTGGATTGAATGGATGAAAGAGGAACTGAAAGAACCTGCTTATAAAGATATGAGTTTGGTTGCAGTGGTATATGGTGATGACCTTTCCGATAAGAGTTACCGGGAAGCAATGGGGCTATTTAAATCTTATCCTAATTTAAGAGGGATTATTTCACCCACAACTGTTGGTATCGCAGCAACTGGAAAGGCATTAGAAGATGCTGGAAAATCAGGAAAGATTGAACTCACCGGTCTTGGCCTGCCATCTGAAATGAAGCAATATATTAAAAATGGTACCTGTAGACAAATGTCTCTTTGGAACCCTATTGATTTAGGTTATTCATCAACTTATATTGCCTATAAATTGGTTCAAGGTGAATTTCAAGGCAAAGAGGGTGAAGTAATGAAGGTCGGTAGAATGGGAGAAATTAAAATAGGTTCGGGTAACGAAGCAGTAATGGGCGAGCCATATATATTTGAAAAAGACAATATAGATAAATTTGCTGAGATTTATTAATGGTTTACTATTTGAATTAAAAAATCTGTTTGGTAAAGCGGGGTTAATCATATCCCGCTTTACTTATAAATACCTCAAAACAAAAGAGGATTTTTGGTTTAATGAATAATTGCATTATTGAAATGAAAGGGATTAAAAAATATTTTTATGGCGTTAAAGCACTTGATGGAGTAGATTTTAAAATAAGAACTGGCGAAGTACATGCTCTTATAGGTGAAAATGGGGCTGGGAAATCTACTCTGGTAAAGGTTTTAACCGGTGTATATCAACCTACCGCTGGTTCTATTATTCTTAATGATAAACCTGTTCAATTTCCATCTCCCCAAGTCTCACAAAAAGCTGGGATATCTGCCATACACCAGGAAGCTACAATGTTCCCCGATCTCTCCGTTATGGAAAATATCTTTATGGGTCATCATATTAAAAATAAATCCAACGGTCTGCTTTCTTGGAAAGAAATGAAAGATAAAACACAGATACTTCTTGACAAACTTGAATTGGATATTCGTCCTGATACCAAAGTGAGAAATCTAAGTATAGCTCAAAGGCATATGGTAGAGATTGCCAAAGCACTCTCACTGGATGCAAAAGTAGTAATTATGGATGAACCAACCTCTGCCCTTACCCTTAAAGAAGTTGAGTATTTATATAAAATTATTAGAAAATTAAAATCAGAAGGAAAAGCCATCATCTTTATTTCTCATAAATTTGAAGAGGTCTTTGAAATTGCGGATTATTTTACCGTACTGAGAGATGGAAAATATATCGGAGAAGGGAAGATTGCCGATATCACCGTAGATAAAATTGTACAAATGGTGATTGGACGAAGTCTTGAACAGATGTATCCAAAATTAGAGGCAGAGCAAGAGGATATTATCCTAAAGGTTGAAAACCTTAACAAGGTAGGTGTATTTAAAAATATATCTTTTGAATTGCACAAAGGGGAGATACTGGGATTTTTCGGATTAGTGGGAGCGGGAAGGTCAGAAGTAATGCAGGCAATTTTCGGAATTGATACAAAAACATCAGGCGAAGTTTTTATAGACAGGGAAAAGGTTTACATTACCAGTCCTTCTAATGCAATGAATCATGGCCTTGCTTATCTACCTGAAGACCGACAGATACAAGGTGCTATTTTAGCTATGAATATTAGGGAGAATATTACCCTACCGATAATAGATAGAATAGGTAGATATATTTTTTTAGACCGTAATAGGGAATTTGAAATTACTGATGAATATGGAAAACATATAGAAATAAAAGCCTCAGGTTGGGATCAGCTGGTAGAAGATCTCTCAGGAGGTAATCAACAGAAGGTAGTTTTAGCTAAATGGATTGCCACCAAACCACGAATATTAATTATGGATGAACCAACCAAAGGAATTGATGTAGCAACCAAAGCTACTGTACATAATTTTATTTCTGAACTCGCAAAAAAAGGCATAGCAATAATCCTTATTTCCTCTGAACTTCCTGAGATTCTTGGTATGTCTAATAATATTATAGTAATGCATGAGGGGGTTATAACTGCTAAATTTACTCGCGAAGAAGCAAATTCTAAAAAGATAATTAGAGCTGCAATTGGCAGTATTTCAAAGTGAGGAAATTTTAAAATGAGGGATTTATTTAGGAAAAGAGAATTTAATCTTTTTATTTTTATTTTATTTATAATATTTGGGGTTAGTTTGAGAACCCCCAGCTTTTTATATATTAATAACTTTGTTGATATTTTGAATGATACTGCTATTCTGTCTATGGTAGCCATTGGGCAGCTTATGATTATTGTTACCGGGGGTATAGATTTATCTGTCGGTTCCAGTCTCGCTTTAAGCGGTATGAGTGTGGCACTTTTAAATCAATATTTTCCTGGAATTCCTATCTTTATGATTATTTTAATTTCCATAGCCATTGGACTCCTGCTCGGTTCGATAAATGGCTTGTTGGTTTCCCAGGCTAAAATTCCACCTATCATAACTACTCTGGGAACTATGAGCATATACAGAGGTTTGGTATTCGTACTTTGTAAGGGAACCTGGGTTAGTGCTCATGAAATGACCGAGGTTTTTCGCGTATTTCCCAGGAGAAGTTTTTTAGGTATATCCAGTCTTATATATATATCGATACTAATAGTAATATTATTTTTAATTTTTTTAAATTTAACCAGGACCGGAAGAGAGATTTACGGGGTAGGCGGCAATAAGATAGCCTCTCAATATGTGGGCATTAACCTGAAGAAAATTCAATATATTGTCTTTACCTTATGTGGAGGAATTACTGGTCTTGCCGGATTTCTCTGGGTTTCCCGTTATGCCGCTGCACAGAGCGAGACTGCTATCGGCTTTGAACTTCAGACTATTGCGGCCTGCGTAATCGGCGGGGTAAGTATTACCGGTGGTTCTGGGACGATTATCGGGGTTGTGCTGGGAGCCTTTTTCATTGGAATTGTTTATAATGCTCTGACTATGATTAATGTTTCGCCCTTCTGGCAGATGGCAATTCAGGGCTTCATTATACTTTTTGCGATTATAATAAATACTGTTATGGATAAACGCAATCAGCAACTGATGTTAAAAAAGAGAAGTTTTAATGAATAAAAAAAATGATATTCTTAATATTAAAGAAATAAGAAAAATTTCCTTGCTAAATATTATGTGGCAGTGGGAAATCATTCTCCTTTTTATTTTTGTTATGGTGGTAATAATAAATTCTAACTTATCTCCCTATTTTTTAGATTATACCAACCTTATGAACACAACTTTTAATTTTATAGAAAAAGCCATAATCGCTCTTCCTATGATGTTTGTAATTATATGTGGTGATATTGACATCTCTGTTGCCTCAATTATAGCCTTATCTTCAGTTTTTATGGGTATGGCCTCTCAAGCCGGAGTTAATACTTTTGGATTGGTTGTAATAGGACTTTTTTCAGGTTCAGCGGCAGGTTTTTTAAATGGTTTCATTATAACAAAATTTGGAATTCCTGCAATCGCCGTTACTCTGGGAAGCATGTCTTTGTTTAGAGGGATAGCTTATGTAATTCTTGGAGACAAAGCATTTACTAAATATCCTTCAACTTTTGCTTATTTTGGACAAGGATATATAGGAAATACTATGATTCCTTTTGAATTGGTCCTCTTTTTTATGCTTGCTATAATTTTTGGCATAATTTTACACAAAACTACTTTTGGACGGAAGGTATTTGCAATTGGAAATAATTCTACTGCTGCTCGTTTTTCAGGGATACCTGTAAACAGAATACGTCTTATTATTTTTACAGCTACCGGTCTTTGTTCAGGATTAGCTTCAATCTTGCTTACTTCGCGGATTGGAAGTACCCGTCCGAATATTGCGTATGGATGGGAGCTTGAGATTATAACTACAGTTGTGCTTGGTGGTGTAGCTATTACGGGTGGTAAAGGAAACATTTTTGGAGTAGTTATTTCCATTTTTATAATTGGGTTTCTTAAATTTGGAATGGGTTTAATCAATGTTCCCGGTAAAGTTATGAATATTGTTATAGGATTATTGTTAATCTTAGCAATCATGCTTCCGGAATTACTTAAAAGATTAAAGCCTAAAAATAATTTTAGTAATGTTAAAAAATAGTTTTAGGAGCAGGTTAATGAAAAGAGTAGCATTTAAAATGAAATTAAAAGTGGGATATGAGGAAGAATATAGAAAAAGACATGGTGAAATCTGGCCTGAACTTAAAGAAAAATTATCCGGAGCGGGAATTTATGATTATTCCATATTTCTTGATAAAGAAACCCTTACTCTCTTTGCGGTGCAAAAATTAAAAGATAATAATACAGTTGAAGAACTTCCTTCAAAAGAGATAATGAAAAAATGGTGGGATTACATGAAAGATATTATGGAAACTAATCCGGATAATTCCCCGGTTACTACCTCTTTGGAAGAGGTTTTTCATATGGATTAAAGATTTTTTTATTTAATAAATATATGATTATAACCTAAAAAGCAAAAAAAATGGTAAGGTAGGGGCACGATGCATCGTGCCCACAAGAGAAATTAGGTAATAATATGGTGAGGGCACAATATGAAGAGTATAATAATTTTAGAAAATATTTTACGACAGAAGAGTTTTTATAATAATATAAGAGTTAAACAAAACAAAAGAAGTTAATAACTGTGAGAGGGGAATGGAAAATGAAGGAATGGCAGGATATTCAGGATATTAAAGTTGAGACTTTACGTAAACTGGTAAAACTTTCTAATAATTTGGGAAGAGAACATTATCATCTGGCAATTATTGGAGAAGGTAATACTTCGGCTAAAGTTGAGACAAAAGATATTGCTGATAGTTTTTATATAAAAGCAAGCGGGACCCAGCTGGCAACGGTAAGCGAGAATGATTTTGTTCAGGTTTACTTTGAACCGATTATGCAGCTTATAAGTATGGAGAATCCTAATGCTGAAGAAATTAATTACATCTTTGAAAAAGCTAAGGTGGATAAAGAATACCAAGCTACCCCCTCTGTGGAAACCTTATTACATGCTATCTGTCTTAATCTGGAGGGAGTAAATTTTGTCGGCCATACTCATCCTACAGCAGTAAATAGATTGACCTGTTCAAAGAGTTTCCCGGAGAATCTAAAAGGGAGAATTTATCCTGATGAAATTGTTCTGCTGGGGAAAGAATCGGTCTTTATTCCTTATACAGATCCGGGGGTTAAACTTGCCCAAAAAGTAAAAAATGAAATTGATATATTTTTAGATAAACACGGAGAGAGACCCAAATCTATTTACATTCAGAATCATGGATTTGTTGCTTTAGGTTCTACCCCGACTGAAGTAGAGAATATTACTTTAATGGCAGATAAGGCAGCGGAAATTCGTTTTGGAGCATTACTTGCAGGAGGGATAAATGCATTTTCTGAAGATATAGTAAACTATATCGCTGAAAGAACAGATGAAAAATACAGACAAAATCTATTTGAAGAACAGAGATAGAAGGAGCAGTATAATGCAAAAATTCATAGCTATTGATATCGGTGCAGAAACCGGGAGGGTGATTGTTGGTGATATATCAAAGATGGAGATAGTATATCGCTTCCCTAATAATTTAGTAAGGGTTAAAGATAGTATTTTTTGGGATATTCTGGGAATATTCAATGAGATAAAGAAAGGTTTAAAAAAAGCTTTTAAAAAATATCCCGACCAGATAATAAGTATCGGTATAGATACCTGGGGAGTTGATTACGTTCTTTTAGATGATGATGGAGACCTTTTAGGAAATCCCTATCACTATCGTGACAAGAGAACAGATAATATAATGGAGGAAGTTTTCAATATAATACCCAAAAAGGAAATATTTACCGAGACCGGCATTCAATTTATGCAGCTTAATACTATCTATCAACTATACTCATTTGCCAAGAAAAAATCACAGATCTTAGAAAATACAAGATATTTTCTGACTATTCCCGATCTTTTAAACTACTGGTTAACCGGAATTATAAAAAATGAATATTCAATTACTACCACTACTCAGCTCTATAATCCTACAAAAAAGAACTGGTCAACAAAGATATTGAATGAACTTGGATTTAAAAAGGAGATATTTGGAGAAATAATTATGCCCGGAACAAAAATTGGGAAGCTTTTACCGACTATTGCGTGGGAGATTGGCGCTAATTCAGAAGTAATGGTTGTGGCTCCTGCCTGCCATGATACCGGATCTGCGGTTGCGGCTGTTCCGGTTGAAGGTAATACTAATTATGCCTATATCAGTTCAGGTACATGGTCTTTGATAGGGATAGAGACCTCAAAGCCAATTATTAATGAGAAAAGTTTTAAATATAATTTTACCAATGAGGGTTCTGCCGATGGTGGTTTCAGATTTTTAAAGAATGTTACTGGATTCTGGATTATTCAGGAGTGTAAAAAATTCTGGGATGAGAAGGTAAAGCTATATTCTTATGATGAACTGACTGAAATAGCTTTAAAGTGCGGTTCAGTAAATTTTAGGATCGATCCGGATGACGTAAGATTCTTGAAGCCCGGTTTAATTGATGACAATATGCCAGATAGAATTAAAGATTATTGCCAGGAAACAGGGCAAAAGGTTCCCGAGACTCCTGCAGAGATTATAAAGGGAGTAATCGAAAGTTTAGCTGATAAGTATACAAAAACCATTAAGATGATTGAAGATATTACTAATAGGCCTCTTAAAGAAATATATATAATAGGAGGAGGATCTCGAAATGCTCTCCTGTGTCAACTTGTTGCTAACGCCACCGGTCTGCCAATATATGCAGGACCAGTTGAAGCAACCGCCATTGGGAATCTAATGATTCAGGCAAAATCTATGGGACAAATTAAATCAATCGCTGAGGGTAGGAAGATAATCAGAGAATCTTTTGATATTAAAAAATACTTACCTGAAGAATAAAGATAAAATTAGTTAAATATGAAATATTTATTTTAAAAATATCAAATTATTATTTTATTTATATATTATTTAGAAGAATAGTAAAGTGCACCAAGGAGGACTTTAATTTAATATGGCTATACCCGTACTTATGCCCAAACAAGGACAATCTGTTGAATCCTGCCTCATTATTAAATGGAATAAGAAAGAGGGAGATAAGGTAAAAGCTGAAGAGCCTATCTGTGAAGTGGAAACCGATAAGGCAGTCTTTGAAGTGGAAGCTCCGGAAGAAGGAACAATACTAAAAATTTTTTATAAAGAGGGTGACGATGTCCCGGTCCTTAAAACTATTGCCATAATTGGGCAACCGGGAGAAAAAATTGACCATCTTATTCCCCAAAAAACTGTCTCTGTTTCTAAGGAAGAATATGTTGAAAAGCAGAAAGCTATAACCCCGGGTGAATCCCTCAAAAAAACAAAACCTTCTTTTGGAGACGGCTTAATACCTATATCTCCGCTTGCCCGACGCTTGGCAGAGAAAAAGGGAATTGATTTTTCCCGGCTTGTCGGCTCGGGTCCGGGAGGAAGGATTATAAAAAAAGATGTAGAAAAAGCATTATCCGAAGGTGAACCGTTTATTTCAAGTGAGGTTAGCAAAGAATTTTTTGGACCGGTAAAGGAGATTCCGGTAGAAGGGGTGCGGAAGATTATCTCTGAACGAATGCTTACCTCTCTACAAAGCACTGCTCAGCTTACTTTAAATACCTCAGCCGATGCTTCTAATTTATTGGCCTGTCGGGAATCGCTAAAATCCAGCCCCCCAATGAAAAGGTTAAGCAAAATTAATATTAATGATTTTCTACTTTATATAGTTGCCAATATTCTTCCTAAATTTAAAAATATTAATGCCCATTTTCTTAAAGACAAGATACTGGAATTTGAACAGGTGCACTTAGGATTTGCTGTAGATTCACCGCGAGGACTTATGGTACCGATAATCCATAATGCCCACCTCTTATCATTAGAGGAAATTTCTAAAGAAGCAAGACGATTAAGTACTGCCTGTCAAGAAGAAACTATCTTACCGGATGAACTTAATGGAGGGACCTTTACGGTAACCAACCTTGGCACAATGGGGATTGAAAGTTTTACGCCTATCTTAAATATTCCTCAAGTGGCAATTCTGGGTATAGGCAGTATTTCTCTTAAACCAATTATGAAAGAAGATAAAGTACAATTTATTCCTCATATAGGTTTATCGCTTACCTTTGATCATCGAGCGGTAGATGGTGCTCCGGCAGCCAGGTTCCTTCAGGAACTTGCTATAGCAATAGCTAAATTTGAGTTGAAAAATATCTAGTAGTTCGTTTTCTAAATACCTTTACATTTGGTTCTGTCATTGCGATTTGCAAGGGCTTGAGATTGCTTCGCTATCGCTCGCAATGATAAATCCTTGTAACATTATTAAGGAAATGTTCTACTTTTGTAGAAAGGAAAAGACTATGCCTAAATCTATTTTTATTGACCCCAAAGAAATCAGAAAATCACAGATATTAAAAATAAACGACATTCCCATAAACCAGTATAAACCTGATATAAAAAAAGAGATAAAGAAGTATGGAGAAGAAAAACTCCTTAAGATTTACTATGATATGCTTGTAATTCGAGAATTTGAATCCATGCTTAATTCTATAAAAACCCAAGGATCTTATGAGGGTATCGAATACGATCATAAAGGTCCTGCTCATCTATCTATCGGCCAGGAGGCAGCCGCCGTAGGCCAATGCCTGCCTTTGGCTATCGAAGATTTTATTTTCGGTTCTCATCGCAGCCACGGAGAAGTTTTAGCCAAGTGTTTTTCCGCCATCGATGAATTAGGAGAGAATGAACTTCTTAAGATAATGAAATCTTATATGGATGGAGCCTGCCTGAAAGTGGTAGAAAAGGAACATAAAGGTAATATTAAATCACTGGCTCAAGATTTTGTACTATACGGAGTTCTGGCAGAGATATTCGGACGGGCTAACGGTTTTAATAAGGGTTTGGGTGGCTCGATGCATGTTTTCTTTGCCCCCTTTGGCAGTATGCCCAATAATGCTATTGTAGGAGGGGCAGCGGATATTTCAGTAGGTGCTGCTCTTTTTAAAAGAATTAATCAAAAACCCGGTATGGTAGTCTGTAATATCGGTGATGGTTCTATGGGTTGTGGCCCGGTATGGGAAGCAATGATGTTAGCAGCAATGGATCAATACCGCACCCTTTGGGATAAAGATATTGGAGGTGCTCCTCCCATTCTATTTAATTTCTTTAATAATTTCTACGGCATGGGTGGCCAGACCTCAGGTGAAACTATGGGTTACAAAATACTTGCCCGGGTAGGGGCCGGGGTAAACCCTGAAAACTTGCATGCTGAACGGGTTGACGGTTATAATCCTTTGGCAGTGGCTGATGCTATTGAAAGAAAGAAAAAAATTCTTCTCCAAGGAAATGGTCCGGTATTACTTGATACCATCACTTATCGAATTTCCGGGCATTCACCCTCAGATGCATCTTCCTATAGAACAAAAGAAGAAATTGCTGCCTGGCAAGAGACCGATTGTATTAAGGGATATGAGGATTACCTTAAGAAAAATAGAATTATAACTTCCAATAAAGTGGAGGCTTTAAAACAGGAAGTAACCTTGAGAATTACTAAAGCCCTGAAGTTAGCGGCCTCTCTTGAAATCTCACCCAGAGTCAATCCTGATTTTATTGAAACGGTAATGTTTTCTAATCAGTATAAAGATAAAATGGAACAACGAACACCGGAAGTTTTAATTCCTAAAAATGATAATCCTCGAATTAAATCACTTGCTCGCAAAAGTCGTTTTGCTCTGGACGCGAATGGCAAATCTCTTCCAAAGACGAAAGTCTTTACTTATCGTGATGCTCTCTTTGAGGCTATGCTCCACCGTTTTTATGAAGATCCGACTATGGTTGCCTACGGAGAGGAAAATCGCGATTGGGGTGGAGCCTTTGCCGTGTATAGAGGCTTAACCGAGGCTCTTCCCTATCATCGGTTATTCAATACCCCTATTTCAGAAGGAGCTATTATCGGTTCAGGGGTAGGATATGCCTTAAGTGGTGGACGTGCTGTGGTAGAGCTTATGTATAGTGATTTTATCGGACGGGCAGGGGATGAACTTTTCAATCAAGTCTCCAAATGGCAGTCAATGTCAGCAGGCCTTCTCACTATGCCCCTTACCATTCGCGTTTCAGTGGGGAATAAATACGGAGCCCAGCATTCTCAAGACTGGACCAGCCTGCTTACCCACATCCCGGGTCTTAAAGTAATGTTTCCAGCCACTCCCTATGATGCCAAGGGAATGCTGGATCTCGCTCTTCGAGGGACAGACCCGGTAGTATTTTTTGAAAGCCAAAGACTTTACGATATAGGAGAGTTATTTGTTTCCACCGGAGTTCCCGAAGGTTATTACCAAGTACCGGAAGGTGAACCGATAATCAGGAAAGAAGGGAATGATATTACTATTCTTACTGTAGGTGCCGCTCTTTATAAGGGAATGGAAGCTGCAGAAGAGCTTGAAAAGAAATACAAAGTTTCAGCAGAGGTAATCGATTTGAGATTTATTAATCCCCTAAACTATGATTTGATTATTGATTCTGTAAAGAAGACCGGGAAATTAGTGCTGGTCTCTGATGCCTGTGAACGCGGTTCTTTTCTCCACACCATTGCCTCCAATATTACCCAATTTGTATTTGATTATCTTGATGGCCCTGCGGTAGTGGTTGGTTCCCGTAATTGGATTACTCCGGCGGCAGAGATGGAATCTGTTTTTTTCCCGCAGAAAGAGTGGATTATCGATGCAATTCACGAACGTCTTTATCCTTTAGACGGGCATCAAATTACAACTGATCAGTCTACAACCGAGCAGATAAGGAGAAATAAAATTGGGGTATAAGATTGTTGGTTATTAAAGATTAAATTTAGTTCGAGATAAAAAGATGAAGGATAAGATTATTCAAGAAATAAATAGTAGTAATAAAACAGCCAGGCTTTTTGGATTAAAGAGAATCTATAAGTTAATAGAAAAAGAGGGGAAACAATTTAAAAAAACAGAAGAAGTAAATAATCATGTACATACCATATATTCTTTCAGCCCTTATTCACCTTCAATGGCTGCTTATTTAGCCTGGAAGGCTAGTCTTCAAACTGTAGGGATTATGGATCATGATTCTGTTTCTGGATGTAAAGAATTAATAGAAGCTTGTAAAATAATGGGTATTGCCTCAACTATTGGATTTGAATTACGGGTAAATTTTTCCGGAACCAAAGTAGAGGGGAGAAAATTAAATAACCCGGATTCTAAAAATATAGGTTATATTTCTATTCATGGTATTCCTGAATCAAAGTTAACAGAAGCTAAGAAATTTTTAAATCCAATACAGATTGCCCGGAATAGAAGAAATAAAAAAATACTGACTAAACTAAATAATTTAATTAAAGATTATGGAATAGAAAAAATTGATTTTAAAAAAGAGATTTACAATATTTCCCAGGCGAAAGAAGGCGGGAGCATTACCGAACGTCATATTCTTTACGCCTTTGTTAAAAAAATTATCCAGAAAACAGGAAAAGGGGAAAAACTTATTTCATTTTTAAAAGATAATCTTGATATAGTGCTTTCCGAAAAGATTAAAAAATTTCTCTTAGATGAAAATAATCAATTTTATTTATACGACCTTTTGGGAATATTAAAAAGCTCCTTTTTAGATAGAGTCTTTATCCAACCTGATTATGAGGAGTGTATATCTGTATATGAGGCGATAAAGTTCTGTAATTCTATCAATGCTATCCCTGCTTATGCTTATTTAGGAGATGTGACTGATTCGCCCACAAGCGACAAGAGAGCTGAAAAGTTTGAAGATGATTTTTTAGATGAACTGATTGCCGAATTAAAGAAAATAGGTTTCAAGGCAATTACTTATATGCCTCCGCGTAATACTCTTAACCAGCTATTGCGTTTGCAAAGACTTTGCAGAAAATATGGATTTATGGAAATAAGCGGTGTGGATATAAACAGCCCTCGGCAATCTTTTAATTGCCCAATTATTTTGAAACCAGAATTTTCCCATTTGATTGAGGCAACCTGGGCTCTTATTGCTCATGAAAAACTGGCAAATTATGATGAAAAATATGCTTTGTTTAATAATAGAAATCCCTTAAAAGGCAAATCACTAAAAGAGCGGATGGTAATATATAGAGAAATTGGCAGGAAAATAGATAATCGGCATCCTGAACTTGTTTACCAAAAACTAAACTTCTAAATAATTTTTTGATATTATTTCTCGGAGGAGAAAGATGAAAAATATTTACATAGAAACAATCGCCCCACTTTTACGGGGGTTAACATTTGATGGTGAAAAGGGAAATGTTAGTATATTTGAAGATGATTTAAAGAAATTGGAGTTCGCTTTTAATAAAATAAGATCAGAAGAGGTTTTGCCTCTTTATTTAGAAGAGATAAAAAATTGCCAGCTGTTAAACAAGAAACAACTCGAAGAAAAAATAATTTCTTATACAATTAATAAGTTCAAAGATTATATTAAGAAATATAAACAAAGGCCAAAGATTGTAATTCTTGAAAATATTGGCATCTTTTACTTGGGGGAATCTTATGATAATGCGATTAATATAAAAAATAATTTTGAAGATGCCTTAAAAAATATAAAAGTTGAACCTGAACCCTCTGGACCTCAAGATTGCATAGAGAAAAAAAATTCAAAGATAATAAAAGGTAATGGCTGCGATCGAAGTTCGGAGGAGTGTCGTAATGGTGAAAAATCAAATAGGAATAATATAGTAAAAAATAAAATAGCAGTAGTGACCGGAGGGGCGCAGGGTTTTGGAGAAAGTATAGTGAGAGAGATGACGAAATCAGAATGTCTGGTATTTATTGCCGATATTAATGTTAAAGGGGCTGATCGGCTGGCAGAAGAGCTAAATATTAAATATAAAAAAATAGTAGCTTTACCTATAGAAACAGATGTGACAAATGAAGATTCTGTTAGAAAAATGATATATGAGATTATTAAAAAAGCCGGTGGCATTGATATTTTTATTAGTAATGCAGGGGTACTACAGGCCGGTAGTGTGAAAGAGATGTTATTTAATGAATTTACCTTTGTTAATAGAGTTAATTATTTTGGTTATTTTCTCTGTGTAAAACATGCCTCAAGAGTTATGGCACTTCAAAATATACCCAGTGGAAAATATTTTACTGATATTATTCAAATCAACTCAAAATCGGGACTTAAAGGGTCAAATAAAAACAGTGCTTATGCCGGAAGTAAATTTGGAGGCTTAGGTCTTACCCAGAGTTTTGCCCTTGAGCTTATTGAAGATAACATCAAAGTAAATTCCATTTGTCCAGGCAATTTCTTCGAAGGTCCTCTATGGTCTGATCCGGACAAAGGACTTTTTGTTCAATATCTTCAGACCGGGAAAGTACCTGGTGCAAAAACCATTGAAGATGTGAAGAGATTTTATGAATCAAAAATCCCGATGAAGAGGGGCTGTACCGGTGAAGATGTGATAAAAGCCATTTATTATTTAGTCGATCAAAAGTATGAAACTGGTCAGGCTATTCCGGTAACTGGTGGCCAGGTAATGCTGAAATAAACTATTTTAATTTTAGGAAGCGATAATAATGAAGACTAAAGCGGTAAGGTTATATGGAAAAAAAGATTTGAGATTGGAAGAATTTGAGCTTCTCCCAATTAAGGCGGACGAGATACTGGCTCATATTATTTCAGATAGTCTCTGTATGTCTTCTTATAAAGCAACAATTCAAGGAGCTAATCACAAGAGAGTACCGACAAATGTGGCAAAAAATCCGGTTATAATTGGACATGAATTTTGTGGTGAAATTATAGAGGTAGGTAAAAAATGGCAGCATAAATTTAAATCAGGTCAAAAATTCGCTATTCAACCTGCCCTTAATTATAAAGGGAGTCTTGCTGCTCCTGGGTATTCTTTCCCTTACATAGGTGGTGATGCTACTTATATAATTATCCCTAATGAAGTTATGGAGATGGATTGTTTGTTAGAGTATAAAGGGGAAGCTTTTTATGAAGGTTCTCTGGCAGAACCTATGTCCTGTATAATCGGATCTTTTCATGCTACTTATCATACAGTTCCCGGAAAGTACATCCATAATATGGATATCGTAGAAGGTGGGAATATGGCAATTTTGGCTGGAGCGGGTCCGATGGGCCTTGGAGCAATAGATTATACGATACATCGTGACAGGAAACCTAAATTATTGGTGGTTACTGATATCGATGAGTTTAGACTAAAAAGGGCATCTACAATATATACTATACAGGAGGCAGAAGAAAAAGGTGTTGAGCTCAAATATATAAACACCAAAGATACTGAAAATCCGGAAGAGTACCTTATTTCAATAACTGGTGGAAAAGGATATAATGATGTATTTGTTTTTGCACCGATAAGAGAAGTGGTAGAACTAGGGGATAAAATTTTAACCAAGGATGGTTGTCTGAATTTCTTTGCCGGTCCCACCAACCCAAAATTCTCAGCAATGTTGAATTTTTATAATGTCCATTATATGTCCACTCATATTGTGGGAACGAGTGGGGGAAATACACAGGATATGATTGAATCTCTAAAGATGATGGAAGAAGGTCTTATCAATCCGGCTGCTATGATTACTCATATCGGAGGTTTAAACAGTGTAGTAGGTACTACTTTAAATCTTCCTAAAATATCGGGCGGGAAAAAGCTAATCTACACTAATATTGATTTGGAACTTACTGCTATTTCTGATTTTAAGAAAAAAGGAAAGACTGATCCTTTGTTTGCGAGATTGGTAAAGATAGTAGAAAAGAATAATGGTGTATGGTCGACAAAGGCTGAAAAGTATTTACTCAAAAATGCAAAATCAATATAAGAATTTTTCTTTATCGAGCTAACTATTAGTATATGTAACTGCAGGACAGATGTCTCGTGTATGAGTTAAAATAGAGATTTAATTTATCGAACCCATAATTACCAGATCTTACCTAAAGAATTATCTTTCCAATTAGCCCTTTAATTAAAGTTAAAAAAATTTTCTGAAAGTTATTAAGCCACATAAAACACCAG
>DMCY01000039.1 GCA_003451675.1 Candidatus Atribacteria bacterium | reverse complement strand
TTTAGGATAATGTCGGCTAATTATATCATTAAATTTAAATTCTTCGTATTTCTAAGAAAAACGGAGATATTTAAAGATTTAATTTCAAATAAAGAGATAGGAGGAGTAATAAAATGAAGGGGACGGGAAAGAAATTTATAATTGTATTGTTGACGGGGTTATTTTTATTGGGAATAGGGCAGGTAGTCTGGGCAGAAAAATGGGAGCCCTACCAGTTTAAAGGAAATGAGTATTTTGAATTTAAAATTTTATTACAAGAAGATGAGGAGACAGAGGAATCTATCTATATTCTGGATATCAAAGAAAGTAGTAAAAAATCGGCAAGCGGTGAGGAAGTCTATGAAGTTAGTTATATTACCAAAGGAACTTTGACCAAAGATGAGTTAGGCCCAGAGACGGCTTTCGGCTTGATGGGTAGTTACGGAATATCTTTGAATATGCTGGTGATTAATCCTGCCTATGGTTTCTTCTTCAGTCAGATGGATTTAAAGGTAGGAGAAAAGATGAATTTCTTTGGAGCAGGTATAATAAAGGTAATAGGAAAAGAAAAGATTGCGGGAAGAGAAGGATTTGTCTGCCAGCTCTTTCAGGCTGATGAAGAGGAAAAAATGATAGCCGAATGGGTTATAGATCCGGACTTAGCCCTTCCTCTTAAGAGTAAGATATTTGAGGATAATGAATTACAAGGTCAAATTGAGCTTGTAAAATATATGCAGTATTAGAAAGAACTGTATAAGGGGAAGTTTTAAAAATATTTCATAGGACGGCAAAAAGAATGAGTGAAATTCTTTTAGAAGAATTGAAGGCTGAAATGAAGATTGAACCTGAGAAGGTAGCCCTTTCTTTGGAAAATTTTATTAGAGATTATACTGATAAATTAGAAAGGGAGGGAGTAATATTAGGATTAAGCGGGGGTATTGATTCGGCAGTTATTGCGGTTTTGTGCGTGCGGGCACTTGGTTCGAAGAAAACCTTCGCTTTGATTATGCCGGAGAAAGATTCGAAAAAAGAACACATTCAAGATGCTCTAAACTTTGCCCGGGAATTAAATATTGAAGCAAAGTTAGTTGATATTACTTCGTATCTTGAAGAACTTGGTGTATATAAACTATTTCCTTTGGGTAAACTTCTTTCTTTGGGGAAATTAAAAGGAGCCTTAGTTAGAAAAGCATATCATTTTTATGAGAGAAAGACCGGGAAGCTTCCTTTTTTGGAGAGCCTTTCAGGTTTTAAGGATAAAGAATATAACACTTATATGGCTAAAGGCAATGCCTATTATCGGATAAAACACAGATTAAGAATGATGCTGCTCTATCTTTATGCAGAATTAGAGAATAGGTTGGTAGTGGGGGCAGCCAATAAGAGTGAATATAAAATTGGATATTTTGTAAAACATGGTTGTGATGATGCCACTGATATTATGCCCCTTCTGAATTTATATAAAACACAAGTAAGAGAACTTGCCCGCTATCTGAATATCCCTGCAAGTATTATTGAGAAACCTCCTTCAGCGGATATTATACCAGGTCTTACTGATGATGAAGAAGTAATAAAAATTTCTTACGAAAAGATGGACTTAATTTTATTGGCCATAGAAAAAGGCTGGAAACTTTCAGATATAGTTAAAGCTCTAAAAATAGAAGAAGATGAAGTTATTTATATAACAAATATGATGCAGAAATCAGAACATATGCGAAAAATTTTTATTCCCGAAGATTATTAAAAGTCTTAAAATACCGATAAAAGATTTGTATTAAATAATTTTAATTTATTTGGAGAGTAAAAAATGGATAATTGGAAATCAATACTAAATACTGACCCAATAACCTGGTTATTGGAAGATAATAATCCTTCAGTAAAATATTTTACTTTAATCGATGTTCTGGAAAAAGCGGAGAATGATCCTGAAGTGAGAAAAACCAAGGAAGAGATTATGAAGAAGGGGGTAGTACCCAAAATTTTAGCAAAACAGAAAGATGAGGGGTATTGGGAAAACTCACAAAATTTTTATACTGCCAAATATAAGGGGACGGTTTGGCAAATTATTATCCTTGCAGAACTTGGTGTGGACGGAAGAGAAGATCGTATTAGGAAGGCTTGCGAATTTATCCTTGATAACTCTCAGGACCGTGAAAGTAATGGTTTTTCTATGTGGGCCAGTGCCAAGACAGGAGGAGGTAGATCTACTGGCGTTATACCTTGCTTAACCGGAAATTTAGTTTACAGTTTAATTAAACTTGGTTATCTTAAAGATGAAAGGGTTCAAAATAGTATAAATTGGATTACCACTTATCAGAGATTCGATGATGGAATACAAGATACACCCAAAGATTGGCCTTACGAAAGATTGGTTATATGTTGGGGTAAACATTCCTGTCATATGGGGGTAGTAAAGGCTTTAAAGGCGTTAGCAGAAATTCCTTTTAATCAAAGAAATAAGAAGGTTAGAAATACTATTGAGAAGGGGGCAGAATATCTACTTAAGCACCATATTTATAAAAGAAGTCATGATTTGAGTCGGGTATCTAAACCTGGTTGGTTGCGTTTGGGTTTTCCTTTAATGTATCAGACTGATATCTTAGAGATCTTGGTGATATTGACCCGATTGGGTTACCATGATGAACGAATGCAAGAAGCTATAGATCTGTTAATTTCTAAACAGGATTATCAAGGTAAATGGAAATTAGAAAGCACTTTTAACGGGCGTTTCCAAACAAATATTGAACAAAAGGGCAAACCAAGTAAATGGATAACTTTGAATGCCCTTAAAGTATTGAAAAATTTCTATAGTTAAACAAGAGAAAAGAAATTTTTGGATATAAACAATCGTGTTTTTAAAAATATTTCTGATTTTTTATAAATTTGATTAATAACAAAGAACATAAAGGGGGTATTGTAATGAACGATAAGATGAGTAAAGTAAAAGATGAAGTTTGGAATTACTTTAAAGATTCACAATACATATTTTTAGCAACTTCTGAAGAAAATCAACCGAGAGTGAGACCGATAACGCTTATCTATTTTGATAAGAAATTTTGGGTTACTACCGGGACAAATAATAACAAGGTAGCCTAGATTCAGAAAAATCCAAAGATAGAATTTTGTCTAATAGTGAAAAAAGAAGGTAGGCAGGGTTATGTGCGAGGAACCGGATTGACAAAAATAATTAAAGATAAAAAGCAAAAGGAAAAAATAGCCAAACACTGTGATTTCTTTAGTGAGTTTTGGGAAAGTTCTGATGACCCGGAATATACTTTGATAGAGCTATCCATCAATGAGATTGAATATTTGAAGCCTAATGAAATTAATGTATGTAAATTTAAAATATAATTTAATGAAAGATACAGAAAAGGATTTACAGAAAAAAGAACTTGCCGCTTTGTTAGAATTTAATCAGCTTACATTCTGAAATAATTTTATCTTTGTCTTGTATAATATACCAAAGAGTATATCATTAAAAAAATATTTATTATAGAAAAAAGTTAGATTAATTCCAATGGTCGTTGGAGCTGTGAGCTAACCCACTTTAAGGTGACTGAGGTTGGGTGGAATAAGGTAATGCATACTTAAAAGAAAGGAGGAGATAAAATGGTAATAAAAGAATTGAGAGACTTAAGGTTCGCCAAAGCCGCTGATGTCATGACTAAGGATGTAATATGTATTGACGGTAAGGAGACGGTGGCTGATGCCATAAAGCTAATGAGGAAGAAAGGGGTTTCCTGCTTGATCGTTAACAGAAGGGGGTCCGAGGACGCCTGGGGAATTATGACCCGTAAAGATGTGGTTAACAAAATCGCTGATCCAGGGAAAGATCCCTGTGAAGTCAAAGTCTTTGAGATTATGACCAAACCGCTTATCACTGTCTCCCCTGGTCTTGCCCTGAAGTATTGTGCACGACTATTCAATCATACTGGTATCAGGAGGGCACCTGTTTTTGATGGTAAAGAGATTGTTGGAATTTTAAGTAACACTGATATCTTCAAGGCCATTAAAGTGTAACTTATGCTTTGTTGTTCAGGCAGGAAAAGACCTCTCAACTGATGAATGGAGCAAAACTACCCAGCCTAGTCACCCTAACTAGTTGGCTTCGATGATAGACACATGATTATGATATTTGAAGGTAAATAAAAATGTCAAATGAAAATGAATGGAATTTAGTTACGAGATTTAAATAAAATTTAGAGAAAAAAGAACTTATTGCTTTGTTGGACAATTTAAAATCTAAAATTCTTAAATGTAGCGAGACAGAAGAAGAGGCATTTCAGTTGTTGAGCAATTCTTTAAAGTAATTAATTATTAATACAG
>DMCY01000080.1 GCA_003451675.1 Candidatus Atribacteria bacterium | reverse complement strand
TAAATGACAATTTTAAATTATTACTTGCCAAGACTTTATATAATATGATAAAATGTCTACTGTTAAACATTTTTTACATTTTACAGGAGGAAATATATAATGGCAAAATGTGATATTTGTGGTAAAGGTCCACAATTTGGAAATAAAATAAGCCATTCACACAAAGTTACTAAAAGAACATGGCATCCCAATATTCAAAAAATAAAAGTAAATGTTGATAATACCGTAAAAAGAATTAATGTCTGCACAAAATGCTTAAAAGCCGGCAAAGTAAATAAAAGTTCTTAACCGTACCATTCTTTAAGTTTATCGATAACTTCATTAGTTACCCAATCAGGAGTAGAGGCACCGCTGGTAATTCCAACTATATCTTCAGGATGGAACCATTTATATTTTATTTGGTTTTTTGTTTCAATATGATAAGTCTTTACTCCCTGATTCTTACCTATTTCGGCTAATCGAGTTGTATTAGCGCTTTCCTTCCCTCCGATTACCAGCATCACATCTACTTCTTTTGCCAACTCAAGTGCGCTTTTTTGTCTTTCCGTGGTAGATTTACATATAGTATTAAATATCCTTAATTCCTCAGCTTTGTTTAATAGGGCAGATGATAATTTATAAAAATCATAAATATTTTTGGTAGTTTGAGATATAAAACCAATTTTTTTCTTTTTGGTTATTTTCTCTGTATCGGGAATTGAATTTACCACTAAAGCATTGTTTTGAACCGTATCCAATAAACTTAGTACTTCGGGATGTTTTTTGTCTCCATAGATAACTATAAAATAGTCCTTTTTGTATAAATAGTGCGCTATCTTTTGGACTTTTCTAACATATGGACAGGTAGTGTCAACTACCGATAATTTTTTTTGGTAGGCCTTTTTAAGCATTTTGGGAGAAATACCGTGCGCCCTGGTTATAACCGTGCTTTCTTCAGGAACTTCATCTAAATTACCTGCTATCTTTACTCCCTTTTTTGTAAAATATTCTATAACTTGAGGATTATTTATTATTGAACCCAGCATATAAAGGTTATCTTTTCTCGCTTTTAAGGCATTTTTGGCCAAGTTTACAGATTTTTTGACTCCAAAACAAAATCCTATCTTTTTAGATAATATTATTTTCAATTTGTTTTTTCCCTGCATTCTCTAATTTTTTTTTATTATCTTTAAAATTTTATCTTTAATTTCCTCAATGCTTTTTTCTGTAGAATCTATAAGAATAGCATCTCTTGCCTTGATCAAAGGGGCATATTTTCTCTTTCTGTCAATTTCATCCCTCTGCATTATCTGTTTTTTAACTTCTTCATAATCTACACTATAACCTTTGTTTATTAGTTCTTTATACCTTCTTTTAATTCTCTCCTCCTCGGAAGCAGTAAAATAGAATTTTATATCTGCCTGAGGTAAAATTACCGAACCTATATCTCTACCTTCCATTACAATATTCCCTTTTTCAGCTAATTCTTTCTGCAGATAAATTAATTGTTTTCTAATTTTAGGCAGCCTGGCTATCTGAGAAACATTTTGGTCAATCCTGGGATTGCGTATTTCCTCAGTTACATCTTCTCCGTCAACAAAGATGTGATAATAATTATTTAGGCTCTTGTTGTTCGCTCTCTCTATAGTTATACAAGTATCTGAAACCAGATTGGAAATCATTTCTTCATCGTTTATATTAATATTATTTTTTAAAACCTTCCAGGTTATTGCCCGGTAAATTGCTCCTGTATCAATATATAAAAGGCCTAATTCCCGGGCAATCAATTTACCAATAGTGCTCTTACCCACAGCGGCCGGTCCATCTATTGCGATTATCAAACCATTTTTTTTCATAAATTCATCAATTCTCCAATTTACCGATTGGCCAATTCACCGATTTACCGATTAAATTATTCGTCAGTTTATCGTATCGCGTATTGTGTGAAGAAAACCCGTTTTTAGTTATCGGTTATCAGTTTATTAAGATTTCTGTCATGCGAGCTCTGATTTATCAGAGCGTGGCAAACACTTTGTTTAGCCAAAAACTTAAAGCGAAAAACGTAAAACCATAATTCAAAATTCAAAAACTTTTTCCGTATTGTGTATCTCTTATTACGAATGGGTTTTCCTTTTTGTCATTGCGAGGAGTGACACGACGAAGCAATCTCAAAGGGTACGGGATTGCCGCGCTCCCTGCGGTCGCAATGACATTTCTGTTTTTCAATTCTAACTCTTGAATTTTATTTATTCCTTAACCAGCTAACTAGCTAACAATTATATTATTTTCTTCAGACTTTTAATTTCTTCTTTATTTAAATACCTGTATTCTCCCGGTTTCACACCTTTTAAAGAAATTGGCCCTAACTGAGTTCTTCTCAGCTTTAGAACAAAATGTCCAATATATTCGCCCATTTTCCTAATCTGTCTTTTCTTTCCTTCTCTTATTTTTATTTTTAATATGGCATTTCCATTGGTAATTTTTAACAAATAAATATTGCAGGGTGATATTCTATAATTATTTTCTAAGATAACTCCTTTTGATAAGGTTTTTAATTTTTCAGGAGAAGGAATTCCCTTCACTTTAACAATGTAAATCTTTTCTACTTCTTTTGAAGGATGAGTCAAAGCATAGGCTAATTCACCATCATTAGTAAGAATTAATAGTCCTTCCGAATTAAAATCTAAACGACCAACCGGGTATACTCTTTCTTTTACACCTTTCAATAAATCTAAAACAACCGGTCTGCCAAAAGGATCAAACAAAGAAGTTAAATATCCCTTAGGTTTATTTAGTAATATATAGGAATAATGTTTTTTCTCTTTATATTTTACTAATTTACCCTTTACTTCAACAATATCTTTTTGAGGGTCAACCTTAGTTCCCAACTTAGTAACGACAGAGTTATTTACCTGTACCTGCCCCTGAAGGATAAGTTCTTCACACTTTCTTCGGGATGCAATTCCTGCTCCCGCCAAATATTTTTGCAATCTTTCAATCATATTATTTAATCCCGATTTCGCTTAGTTTGGGAAGATCGTTAATCTTTTTTAAGCCGAAATGCATTAAAAAAAAGTCCGTAACTTTGTAAAGCAAAGGATTCCCAGGTGCTTTCTTTCTCCCGCTAATTTTTACAAATTTATGCTTTAGTAAATTAAATAAGACCCCTGAGCAACTCACTCCCCTTATCTTTTCAATTTCCAAACGGGTTACTGGTTGATTGTAGGCAATAATAGCCAGTGTTTCCAGGGCTGCTTTAGAAATTTGATGCTTTTTTTTATTCTCTAAGATTTTTTTTACCCAGACAGAGTATTGGGGCTTGGTACCCAGTTTATACCCACCGGCAATTTCATATATTCTAAATGGTCTATCATCATCTTCATATTTTGAGATTAATTCATTAATAATCGATCTACTTCTTCTTTTCTCAAGACCGGTAATCTCTTTTATCTTGTCAAGGGTTAATGGATTATTATATACCAGTAATAAGCATTCTATAATATTGCTCCATCTTGTATTGTTTCTTGATTCTTCTTTAACTTTAAAGCATCTCCTTTCAGATTGAACATTATCCTATCAAAGTTTTTGTTCTGATAGCATCTTATTTTTCTTAAATATATAAGTTCTAACAAGGCAAGAAAAATAACAATAATTTCTAACTTACTCTGAGCCCTTTCCATGAAATAATCAAAAGACAATCCTTCTTTACTGCCCTTCAACAGATTAATTATTTCCTTCATCTTGGAAGCGGTAGTAAAAGTCCTTTTTTTAAAGGGCATATAGTCTTCTTTCTTTGTATTCTGTAATACTTTTTCCAAAGAATTTAAAAGGTCTGCTAAATCAACTTTCTGAATTTCTACACTACCTTCTTTATCGTTGTTTTCTATCGCCGGAAAATAGATATTATTTTGGGTACCTTCTCTTTCCTTTAAATATTCAACCACTTTTTGAAATTTGTCATATTCCTGAAGATATGCTTCTTTTTCTTTTGAAATCATAAAATCATTGTATTCATCATCTTCCTCTTCACAGCTTTTGGCTCCCAATTTAGGAAGAAGATTTTCTGATTTTATTTTCAATATTACCGCTATTTTAGCTATAGTTTTGCCGGCAATGCTCAGGTCAATAGTACTCTTGTTTTGAATAACATATTTTAAATACTGATCTATTATTTCAGTAATAGGTACCTGTTCAATATCTACGATACCTTCTTTTACATTTTTCAATAATTCGTCTGCTGAGCTATCTAAATCATTAGTCTTTATTTTAAAGTCTATAGTTTTATTACTCATAATCCAAATTCATGGCTTTCTTTGCTTCATCGAGGGTCTGTTTAGCAACTTGCTTCGCCTTTTTACTCCCTTCGATTACAATTTCTTTAATTATTTTCGGATTTTTTTCATAATATTTTCTTTTTTCTCTGAAACTATCAAACTTATTTATTAAGGCCTGAGCCAATCTATTTTTACATTCTACACACCCTAATTTTCCTGATTTACATCCGGCAGATATTTCTTCAGATTGATCCGGATTAAACATCTCCTGATAAGTAAACACAACACAAATATCTGGATGTCCCGGATCATTTAACCTTATTTTTTGGGTATCAGTTATCATTGTCTTCACTTTTTCTTCAATTTTTTCCGGCGAATCGGATATGGAAATAGTATTCCCCAGAGTTTTACTCATTCTCTTTCCGTCAGTTCCCGGCACACGGGGAATCCTGGTTAATTTTACCTGGGGCAAAGGGAAAACATTCTTATAAAGATTATTAAATCTCCGGGCTATTTCGCGAGTTAATTCTATGTGGTGTACTTGATCTTCCCCCACCGGTACGGCATTTGCTTTGTAGATCAATATATCTGAAGCCATTAGAACCGGATATCCCAAAAGACCATAACCAATATTGTCTTTCAATCCTAAATCTCGTACCTGTTCTTTTAATACCGGATTTCTTTCTAACCAGGGCAAAGGAGTAATCATGGATAAAAGTAGATGTAATTCTGCATGTTCCGGGATATAAGATTGTATTAATACAGTACTTCTTTTGGGGTCAATGCCTGCGCTAAGCCAATCTATAAGCATTTCCTTAATGTTTTCTTTTAAATCTTCAGTTTTGTCGTAGCCGGTAGTTAGAGCGTGTAAATCTACGACTCCAAAAAAACACTTGTATTCTTCCTGAAGTTTTACCCAATTTTCCAAAGCTCCTAAGTAATTTCCTAAGTGTAATTTGCCGGTAGGTCGCATTCCGCTAAAAATTATTCCTGCCATTTGAAACACTCCTCTCTTAATTTTATTATTAAAATATGTTATCTGTTAATTCACCGATTCGCCAATTGACCAATTTACCAATTAGATTAGTCATTAGTGTATTAATCGTTAGTATAAATACAAAATACAAGATTATTTAGTTTACTAAAAACTTACAAGGGGTGTAAGGTGTAATAAGTATCTGTTTTTATGATTTCTGAAATTTAATCTTGTTACTCATTACTATATTTTACACGCAATACGAATTTGGCTCTCGTATTCTGTCTTCTATTTTCTTAACTAGCTAACCAGGTAACCAACTAACCATATAACCAAATGTATACTCGATACAAATTTAAACTAACAAACGAAACAAAAAAAATACAATAGGAAATAACACTTTTCCAATTATACCACTTAATACCAGAATTAATAAGAGAATTGGCCCATAAGATTCTAACTTAGCATACCTGTAGGCCTGAGAATAAGGCAAAAGACCCAGCAGTATCTTAGATCCATCTAAAGGCGGAACAGGAATCAAATTAAATATGGCTAGTGCTAAATTTATCATTACACCTGTCTGTAGAAATATTAACCACCCTCTTAGCATAGCTACCAATAAATTAAAAAAAGAGCTGCTTTGTGCCATGCTAATTTGCCCGATAAGATAATAACTTAACCTTAATATAAGGGCAAATATTACTGCAATTACTATATTGGCAATAGGTCCAGCCAATGAAACATATATCATATCTCTTTTAGGATGATTCAATCTATTAAAATTTACCGGGACCGGTTTTGCCCACCCAAATCGGAATAAAAGCAACATTAAAGTTCCTATAGGGTCAAGATGAGCCAAAGGATTCAAGGTAAGTCTTCCCGCTTCTGCTGCTGTCGGATCACCCAATTTATAAGCCATCCTACCATGACAATACTCATGAAAAGTAATGGCGATTAAAACAGCTGGTATGCTCCAGGCAATTTCGAATATATTGTCTAACATTTTTCTATATCTTATTCCTTTCCTTTAGAACATTTTTTACGAACCTAATTTCATCTCTTTTATTTTTTACTTCTCCATTCAACTGGGCACAAAGTAGTTTATTTAAAATCTGCGAATAGATTGGTCCAGGTTTTACCTGCAGTTCTTTTAGTTCCTTTCCTGAAATATATAAACTTTCTTTTTTATATTTTCTTAAATAATTAACTATCCTTTCTTTTACAATATCATCATTGCTTTCCATCATAGCTAAAAATAAAACTTCATTAGGCAAACCACTTAATTTTAAATAAATAATGCTCGGTGATATTTTATTTTTTTGCAATATAAATTTTTTGACTTTTTCTAAATTTGAGTAACAATAATTTATTTTGTATAAAGATTTTTGCTTAAATATTAGCTTTTTAGAAATTTTCTGTATTTGACTTTTTTCTAAATTTTTAATTAAACAGCAAAAATATATCACCCACAGTTCTATTTTTTCATCAGGTATATTGCGTTTCCAAAAATTATAATTATCTTTTACCTTATTTAATCTTTTAATTGTTTCTTCATTTAATTCAACATCCGGAAGAATATACTTCAAAGCCCCTAATTCTTCCATTCTTTTTAAAGATTTTAGCGGATTTTCTTCTTTCAATATCAGAATTAATTCTTCAGTAATTCTTTTCTTTCTTAATCTGGAGAGTAATTTATCATCAATTGCTTTTTTAAGAAAACCTTCTGTTGCTCTATCCATTTTAAAATTATATCTCTGTTCAAATCTTATTGCTCGTATAATGCGGGCCGGATCTTCAACAAAACTTAAATTATATAAAACCCTGATTATCCCTGTGCGCAAATCTTTCTGCCCACCAAAAAAGTCGATTAATTTTCCAAAATATTTTTGGTTCAACTGGATAGCCATGGCATTTATAGTAAAATCTCTTCTGTATAAATCTTTTTTAATTGAACTTAGCTCAACCTTGGGAAAGGCTGCGGGGTATTCATAAAATTCTCGTCGAGCAGTTGCTACATCTATTTTAAAACCATCCGTTAAAATTACTATTGCGGTTCCAAATTTTTCGTGGCTTTTAATTCTTCCTCCCAAGTCTCTGCTTAACTCTCGGGCAAATTTTATTCCTTCTCCTTCAACTACGATGTCAAGATCATAATTCTTAATCCCTAAAAAGAAGTCTCTTAAAATTCCACCCACCATAAAAACTGGAAAATTCAATCTATCACCTATCTCTCCGATTTTACTTAGAATATTTTTAACTCTTTTGGGAAATATCTTCTCTATTAATTCTATTTGCTTCTTTCTCTCCATCTTCCTACTGGTCTCAACATAAGTTGAAAATGATCTTTTAGGAATATGACCCTCTCCATATAAATTTCTTATTAAATCAGTTCTGGTAATAATCCCTGCCAATCTATTTTCTTGGTTAATAACTAATATTCTCCCAATATCGTAATTTATCATTAATTCTTGAATTTCAGTCAAGGGGGTATTTAATTTTACGCTAACTACCTGATCAGACATAAATTTACTTACAAATTCTTTCCCAAACCCATGCTGTTTAGCCCTATTTACTTCCTGCATTGTTATAATTCCCTTTAGCTCCCCCTCTTCTATTACCGGAATCCCGTTATGTCCGTATCTTAATAATATTTTTTTTGTTTCTTCGATAGAAGCTGAAGGATTAACGGTCTTAACCGGTGAAGACATAATATCTTTCGCTACAATTCCCACCCTTATTTTTCTTTTTAAGATCCTGATAAGTTTTTTCTCTAATTCATCAAGGGATAAATCTTTTACTACTGCCGAAGCTGCCTGAAAGTGACCTCCCCCTCCTAATTCTTTTAGAATTTCATCTACGTCAACAGAATTTGTTCTACTTCTTCCAACTATATATATTCGGTCTACCATCTTTACTATAGTAAAAAAAACATCACTATTTTCTATTTCTATTAACTTATGAGTGAGAAGAGCCAGCCCTTCTGTATAATTTTTTACTTCTGCCTTAGCCATATTAATGCGCACACCCTTGCAAAATATTTCTTTAGAAGAAAGTAGTAATTTATTTAATAATTTTTTTTGAGCTATGCTCAGGCCAATATTTATAAAATTTGCTACAACTTTTAATTTTATTCCTTTGTCAAACAAATAAGAAATGCTATTTATATCATCAATCGTAGTAGTTGAAAAAGTAAGAGAGCCAGTGTCTTCATAAATCCCCAGGGCAAACAGGGTTGCTTCGATAGGGCTAATTTCTAAATTCATTTTCCTTATTTTTTTTAATATTATAGTAGTAGTAGCTCCTACTTCTTCTATTACATTAATATCCCCTTTAATATCATCCGCAGTGGAGGGATGGTGATCATAGATATGAATTTCCAAATCTCTCTTATTTATTACATTAGCAAATGGGCCAATTCGTCTTTTTATTCTAGTATCAACTATTATCAATTTAGTAATTTCTTCTATTTTAATTTTCTTAAGAGGAGTTATTTCTATCAGCTCTCCATATATGGAGATAAACTTTCTTACATTTTTCTCCACAGCTCCGGTAAATACTAAAAGAGCGTCTTTATATATTTTTTTGGCTGCGATCATGGCAGCCAAAGAATCAAAATCAGTGCTTTGATGACTTATAATTACTTTCAACTGATTACCCTCTTTTTTAGATTTATTCATTTAAAATTATAACACAAATAAACACGAGATAGTATTTAGTAAAGAAAATAAGAGAGAAGAAGAATTCAGAGGCTAAATACGTATCTAGTATCTCGTGAATCGTATCTCGTGCAAACTAGCGTGTAGCGTAGAGCGTATATACATCTGGTTACTTGGTTATTTAATTAAGAAGAAGAAAGAATATTAAATAGCGTATGGAATGAATTAAAAGATGCAGAATCTTTATTCCTTTCCCCTTGGAGGGAGAGGGTTGGGGCGAGGGGGAAACAAACGCGATACTCGATGTCGAGTAGATGAACATCT
>DMCY01000093.1 GCA_003451675.1 Candidatus Atribacteria bacterium | reverse complement strand
GATAAATCAGGACTCGCAATGACAAGAGAGAAAGAGTTGCTAAATAATTTATTTTGTAATACCTAAGGTTAATAAATTGGAAATAGTTGGGATAAAATTATTAAGTTTATACTTATTTTGAAGAGAGGGAGAAAGAAAAATGTTGATAATCGGAGACGGAACGGTTCTTACTTTTGATAAAGATTCTCGGGTTATCTCTAACGGAGGTATAGCCATTGAGGGAGAGGAAATTTTAGATATAGGAGATACAGAAGAATTACAAAAAAAATATCCGGAAGCTACTTTTAAGGATGTCCAGGGCAAAATAATAATGCCGGGTATGATTAATACTCATATGCATCTTTATAGCACCTTTGCTCGAGGAATGGACCTTAAAACTGGCCAGCCCCCTAAGAAATTTGTGGAGATTTTGGAAAAATTATGGTGGAGATTAGATAGAACTTTAAATGAAGAAGATATATATTATAGTGCAATTTATGCTATTCTGGATTGTGTAAAGAAAGGGGCTACAACTATTTTTGACCACCATGCCAGCGGTAATCTTATTGATGGTAGTTTAGATATAATTACGGAAGCAGTTCGTCAAAGCGGTATCAGAGCTAGTTTAGCTTATGAAATTTCTGATAGGGATGGTCACGAAAAGGCATTAGAGGGGATTAGGGAAAACGAACGGTTTATAAAAAAAACACAACGTGAGGGTAATAGCTATTTAAGAGGAATGATCGGGCTTCACGCTTCTTTTACCCTGAAAAACGAGACTTTATCCCAAGCAGCTTCCTTAGCTGATGAGTTGGAGGTACCTTTTCATATCCATGTCGCAGAAGGTATAGAAGATTTTTATGAAAGTAAAACTCGAGGGTATAAGGGGGTGGCATATCGTCTCGATCGTTTTCATATCTTAAGGCCCGGTACTTTAGCTATCCACGGAGTTCATCTTCAGGAAGAAGAATTGGAAATTTTAAAGAACAATGACAGTTCTTTAGTTCATAATCCTGAGTCCAATATGGGTAATGCGGTAGGATTTGCTCCGATTAAGACTGCCTTAGATAAAGGTATAGTAGTAGGATTGGGGACTGATGGTTACACTTCAGATATGTTTGAAAGCATTAAAGTAGCCAACCTCTTGCAAAAACATGAATTACATCATCCTCAGGCTGGCTGGAATGAGGTCTTTCAGATGGCTTTTAAGAATAACCGTGAGATTGCCACCAGATCTTTTGACAAAACTTTAGGCATACTTAAGGCAGAGGCCCCTGCTGATATTATAGTGGTAGATTATTATCCACCCACACCCATTACCAGCGAGAATGCTTACTTTCACATCCTATTTGGTATAAGTGGCGACATGGTCGATACTACTATTGTGGGTGGTAATATATTAATGGAAGATAGGGAAATAAGTGGTTTGGATTATCAAAGAATCACCCGAAGAGTAAAAGAACAAGCCGAAGACTTCTGGAAACGATTTTAAAACTCCTCACCTTCCTCAAGATAAAATTACCTATTAAAATATTACCAAATATTTTTTAAAATCTGGAATTACCAGGTTATTATATATTTTTTTAAAAAAATTAAAAAATATTTTCAATTTTTTCTTGACATTATTTAAAGAATAGATATAATAACCATTGTATAATTAATTAATAATTGTTTGCAGGCCATACAGACTTGAAGCAACAAACAACAAAACAATCTTTTTCATAATTATACCTCCTTTATAATGAGCCCGTTTTGAGGTAAGCAAAGCGGGCTTTTTGATTTTTATGCTTTTATTAACAAAAAAGAGGATTTTTTAAGGGATTTGTAGAATTATAAATTATATATAATATGATTGTGACCCAAAAAGTAGACAAAATAGTAAGGTAGGGGCACGATGCATCGTGCCCATAGGGGAAATTAGATAATAATATTAAGAGGGCACAATTCATTGTGCTCCAACAACTTAATTATAACTAAAATTATAATTTACTATGAAATTATCTACTTACACTCCCCACGAAAGATCTTGCTGGCCTTATGCCGACGGTTTTACTTCAACTAATTATAAGGCAGGATATGGAAGTATAGCTATTGACCCGGAATATGGAGTGTTCCGCTATGGGGACATACTCTATATCGAAGGTTATGGAATAGGACTTGTGGAAAGATATAAATAAAATTGAGAAATACCTTTTAAATTTGGATTTTTAGTAATAATATTAATTATTTAATTATATTTCAGTAAATTAAGCAAATTAGATTAATAAAAATATACTGTATCTGGAACTAAATTCTTGTTTTTTTTCTGGGCGTTTGGTATATTTATAATTGTAACCATATAAAGAGGGAAATAAAATCCGGGAAGAACAGTATAAAAATATTCGAATAGTATGACTAAAGATAGACTGATTTGCTGCCTTAATTGTAATAGAATTTTGTAGAAGCAAAACATCCTACCAGAATAATCAGTGATGTTATAGATAGTATAAATAATAGCCTGTATTAAATTAAGCAGGTATAAAGGAGTAGCTTTGGATAATTCGAAAGGTTATGCAATCGAATTACACGGAATCGTCAAGCGGTTTCCTGGTGTAGTTGCCAATGACGGTATCGATCTTAAGGTTCGTCGTGGCGAGATTCACTGCCTTCTCGGAGAGAACGGCGCAGGTAAGACAACTCTAATGCGAGTTCTCTATGGCCTTTATCGACCCGAAGAAGGGGAAATTATCTTAAACGGCCAATCGGTTCATATGACTTCCCCCCGGGCTGCACTCAATCACCATATCGGTATGGTTCACCAACACTTTCGACTCGTTCCTACGTTATCAGTAGAGGAGAACATTATCCTTGGGCTAGATGAAGGTACCGGACCCCTCATGAATTTTCGTAAGACACGTGAAAAGATCTCGGCAATTGCTGATGAGTATGGTCTACCAGTAGATCTACAGGCTAAGATATGGCAACTAGCGGTTGGCCAGCAGCAACGTGTTGAAATCTTAAAGGCTCTATACCGTGAGGTCGATATTCTGATTATGGACGAGCCAACGAGTGTTCTTACCCCCCAAGAGGTCGATCAACTATTTACTACACTGCGTACTTTAGTTGACGATGGGCTGACTATCATTTTTATTACTCACAAACTCGACGAGGTAATGAAAGTGAGCGACCGAGTGACAGTACTACGACAGGGGAAGCACGTGGCAACCCTGTCTACCGCTGAGACAGACAAACCTACTCTGGCTAAGCTAATGGTCGGTAGAGAAGTAGTCTTTCGACTTAAAAAGAGCCCGATAAAACGAAGAGAAAAATTCCTTGAGGTGAATGATCTGTATGCACTAAATGACCGTGGACTTCTTGCCCTTCGTGGGGTATCGTTTGAACTCTTTGGTGGAGAGATACTTGGTGTAGCTGGGGTATCAGGAAATGGTCAACATGAACTTGCCGAGGTACTTACTGGACTGCGTAAGTCGGCAAAGGGTAGAGTATTCTTAAGGAAAAAGGAAATTACTAATTGTTCCACACGAGAAATAAATGACCTTAAAGTTGCTCATATCCCGGCAGAGAGAATCAGGATGGGGATTGTCCCCTCTCTTAGCATTTGCGAGAATCTAATTCTAAAAAAATATCGCCATTCCCCCTTTTCCCATGGAGAGTTTCTTGATAATAAGGAAATTGAAGAAAATACTCGCCGTGCGATATTAGACTACAAAATAGTTGCTCCCAGCTACGAGATACCTGTTAAGCTCCTCTCAGGAGGAAATATTCAAAAGGTAGTCCTGGCACGTGAATTATCCGAAGATCCTATCCTGATTATAGCGGTTCACCCTACCTATGGTCTCGATATCGGTGCTACCGAGCAGGTCCGGCAAATACTCTTAGCACAACGGGAACGGGGTGCCGCAACTCTACTTATCTCAGAGGATCTGGAGGAGATTATGACACTGTCTGATCGGATAATGGTCCTATTTAATGGTGAGGTAATGGGAATCCTCGATGCGGAAGGCGCCAATATAGAAGAGATTGGTTTGATGATGGCCGGTACACGATATAGAGGAGAAGAATTATGACGGGACGCGTGGATTTCAAAATTGAAAGAAGACCAGTTGCATCTGGATTCATCGTGTTCTTAGTCTCGCTTATTGCTATTTTTGCAGCGTTGGCGGTAGCAGGGATATTCTTCCAGATTTATGGAATCTCTCCCATTAGAGCCTATCAATTACTGCTACGGGGATCATTGGGAAGCACATTTGGGCTGACCGAAACAATACGTCGGGCGATTCCTCTATTACTTTGTGGGGTTGGGTTAACGATTGCCTTCCGTGCTTTCTTCTGGAATATTGGAGCCGAAGGACAGCTTCTTATGGGAGCAGTTACCGCAGCTGGAATTGCTCTTTTTAGTAAGCTACCTGGTCCGTTACTCTTACCAGCGATGTTTATAGGTGGGTTCTTGGGCGGAGCCGCATGGGGACTTATTCCAGCCATCTTAAAAGTTATTTTGGGGGTAAATGATGTCATTACGACTTTAATGATGAACTATGTTGCCATATACTTTGTTGAGTGGTTAATCCACGGTCCTTGGAAAGGGCCATCCGCGCGTGGATTTGCCTATTCTGATACTTTCCCGCGTGCTGCATGGCTGCCGACCATCTATGGTACCCGCATCCATTGGCCGACCTTAGTCTTGGGACTTGTTCTTGCTGTTGTAATGTATATATTAATTAACTACACCAGGAGTGGGTTTGAGATCAGGGTTATTGGAGAGAACCCTGATGCAGCAAGGTATGCGGGTATTAGTCAACTCAAGACGACTCTACTTGTAATGCTTATTTCCGGGGGTTTTGCGGGATTGGCTGGAGTGGGGGAGATTGCGGGTATTCATATGCGGCTATTGGGGCCGACTCATATCTCAATGGGTTATGGGTATACCGCAATCATCGTCGCCTGGTTAGCACGACGCAATCCCTTAGCTGTGATAGTAACATCTCTTCTGTTTGGGGTTATTATGTCCGGAGGGGATGTAATTAAAGTATCACTTGGGCTACCGTTCCAATTAATTAATGTATTTAACGGATTAATATTATTCTTCCTTATTGGAAGTGAGATTCTTCTTCGCTACAAAATATCCTTTTTTTTGAGGAGGTAGTTATGGGTTGGGAAACCTGGATAATTACAACACTTAGTCGTTCTCTTGCCTACGGAACTCCGCTTCTTTTGGGAACGCTTGGTGAGATATACGCGGAGCGTTCCGGCGTGCTAAACCTTGGCGTTGAGGGAATGATGATTATGGGAGCCTATTCGGCCTTCACTACTACCTATATTACCGGAAATCCATGGAAGGGAATCCTGGTAGGAGCAATTGTCGGCGGTGTTTTCTCCCTGGTCCATGCTTTTGCCAGTGTAACACTTAAGGCGAATCAGGTCGTTTCCGGACTTTCCCTTACCATGCTTGGTCTTGGTCTGTCAGGTATGTTTGGACGCGGTTGGGAGGGTAAACCACTTCCTGCTACTATTTCTAAAATTACTATTTCGGGTCTTTCTAAAATTCCTCTCTTGGGACCGATCTTTTTCGAGGGGCAGAATTTGATTGTCTATATGACAATCCTCCTCGTCCCCTTATTGTGGTATATTCTCTATCGAACGCGAATTGGGATTACGATACGCTCTGTAGGTGAGAGCCCTGCTACTGCTGATTCGTTGGGGATAAATGTTGCTCGAGTCCGCTATGTATGCGTTTTTATTGGTGGAATCCTTGCGGGTCTATCTGGAGGGTATCTCTCGGTTGCCTATCGACCGGCATGGACCGAAGGAATGACTGCCGGAATGGGATGGATTGTTATTGCGTTGACCATATTTGCCTTCTGGAACCCAGTCTACGGTATGCTGGGGGCTTATTTATTTGCGGCTCTCTACCACCTGGCATTCCGCATGCAGATATGGGTGTCACCGGAACTACTTAAGGCGATGCCATATGCCTTCGCAATATTGGTTTTGATCTTTGTATCCCGAGGGACATTACAGAAGCGAATGGGAGCGCCAGCTGCATTAGGCTTACCTTATACAAGGGGTGAAGAGTAAGTATGGAAAATAATGAAAAAATATAACTAAGGGCATAGCAAGATGAAGGAAATATTTTATTGCTTGATGTTTGTGCAAACTATTAAAAATGAGGGAGGTGAGGCGTTTATTCCTAAATCTATCTCATCTGTATTCTGGATAGTTAGTACTGCACTATCCTGAATATGTAGTAAAATAAGCAGTGAAGATTGTGAAAATCAAAAGGCTGTTTATACAGCCTATAATATATAATAAGGGAGGTTATAAAATGTTTACTCAACGAAATAAAGTTGTGTTGGTAACTACATTAATAATAGTAGTCATCTTCAGTCTTACTTCAGTAATGATGGCAAAGGAGTATGTTCCTGGCACGCCACTCAAGGCAGGGTTCATCTATGTCGGACCGATCGGTGATCTGGGTTGGAGTTATGCCCATGATGAGGCACGGAGAATCTGTGATGATACCTTCCCCTGGCTGGAGACAGTCTATGTAGAGGCTGTTCCCGAGGGGAGTGAAGGGCTCTATATTGACAAGCTGATCAGGGAAGAGGGTTGTGATGTCATCTTTACCACCAGTTTTGGCTTTATGGATGGAACACTGATTTCAGCACAGAAGTATCCAGACAAGATATTTGCCCACTGCTCCGGGTTCAAACGTAATCCTAATATGATGACCTATATGGCAGATTTTTATCAGATTTACTATCTGAATGGGTTAATCGCTGGAGCGCTTACTAAAACAAATAAGACTGCTTATGTAGGTGCCTTCCCAATTCCTGAACTAAAACGCCATATGGGTGCTTTCACTGTGGGAGTCCGGGAAGCCAAACCCAAAGCCGAGGTGCATATACGATGGATCTACGAATGGTTTAGTCCCACAGCCGCCAAGGAGGCTGCCGAGGCATTGATTGCTGACGGATGTGATGTATTTGCTTTTACCGAGGATTCACCAACGGTCGTACAGGTTGCCGCAGAAAAAGGATTCCCGTCCTTCGGGCATTACTCACCGATGTACGATTTTAGTCCCGAACATGTTGTCTCTGGACAGATCGCGCACTGGGAGGAAATTTACCTTGACTTCCTGGCAAAGGTCTATGCTGGTGTATACACGGCGCACAACCTTGCCGATGTTGACTACTGGTGGTTGCTTAAGGAAAAGGCAGTAGAGATGGGAGCCAAGCCGGGAATGCTGATAAATCCCACCTATGAGGATAAACTAAAAGCGATCCACATCAATGACCCCGTTCTGGGGATGATCAGTGTCTACGACCTGGTTTTGAAGCGGCTGGAGCAGATGGCTGATCCGTCAATGGTCTTCGATCCATTTAACGGGCCGGTCTACGACCGCGAAGGAAACCTTAAAGTTCCAGAGGGCTTACGCATGTCGGTGTTTGAGTTAACCACTATGGACTGGGCGGTGGACGGCATCGTCGGTCCCTGGGAATAGAATAAGAGAAGTTAAAAAAAATCGGGCGGTAACCTTCACTAAAAGAGGGCAGCCGCCCTTTTTTTATTCCTTTCTTATATTTTTAAAAGCTTCCAGGCAGAGGTCAGTCATCTGGTGAAATATGGGATTTATTTTTTCTTCATCAGTAACAACTTCCCGAGTCAAGTGATTGGCTACTACGGTAAGGATGGTTCCTATTTTAACTTTTCGGAGGTAACCGATAGTAAAGAGGGCAGAAGATTCATTTTCCACACTTAAAACATTGGAATCAATCCATACCTGTTCCCTTTTCAGAAAATCAGGATCGGCAAATACTGAGCCCTTGTAGAAGGCGTCATGGCTCATAATTATTCCTATGTGAGATTTTAGATTTTTGCTGCGGGTTGCTTTTATGAGGGCATCTACAATATCAACATTCGCGACAGCGGGGAATTCTATTGGTATATATTCTACTGATGTGCCCTCCAATCTCACTGCTGAGGTGGGTATGATAATATCCCTTAAGTTTATATTTTTTTGCAGTGCTCCGGTGGTGCCAAGACGGACTAAATACTTTGCGCCGGACATGATAAGTTCCTCCAGGGCGATGGCAGCAGAAGGGCAGCCCATACCGGTTGAGGTAACACTGACCGTTAATCCTTTATATTTTCCAGTATAAGTTGTATATTCATGGTGTTGAGCAATTAATTGAGGATTTTCGAAATGTTCAGCAATCAGATGACAACGGCCGGGATCACCTGGCATTATTACAAATTCTCCTATTTGACCCGGTTCTATCTGAAGATGATGCATCTTTTTCATATCTTTTTCCCCTCTCCCTTTTGAAGGTCGACCAAAGCTCCAGCAGCGATGGTTATTGCCTTATCAATGCTTTTTTGCAGTTCGTCTTTTGTACCTTTTTTGCCGGTGATTAAATTTCCCGCAGCCACCAGTATTGCACCCACTTGTACTTTTCTCAGAGAGCCTATCACATAAAGGGCAGAAGCTTCATTCTCGATGGCTAAGACTCCAGCTTCAGCCCAGATGGCGACTCTTTTTTTATAATTTCCGAAGGCAAAAGGAGATTCCATGTAAAAAGCATCATGGGTTCTAATTATTCCCAAATCATAGTCAGTGCTTTCTTTTTTAGCCCGATTTCGTAGGGCAGTAACAGTGTGATAATCTGCCACTGCCGGGTATTCTATGGGGATATATTCTTTAGATGCCCCGTCCCCGCGAACAGCTCCGGTTGCAATAATTATATTCCCGGGGTTTATTTCGGGGGAGAGGGAACCACAGGTCCCCACTCTGATAAAATATTTACAGCCTATATTGGTCAGTTCTTCTATGGCTACAGCAGCTGACATACATCCGATTCCGGTGGAGCAGACCGCCATAGGCTTATTTTCGTAGCTGCCGTTGTAAATATGAAATTCCCTGTTCTCTACAATTTTTTCAGAATCCTGGAAAAATTTTGCCCCAATATAGTCTGCTCTTTCGGTATTTCCGGGTAGCAATACCGCTTTATTCACTTCACCTTTTTTGCATCTTATATGATATTGTACTTGTTCCAATTTTCCCACTCCTTTTAAATAATAAAAAATAATGCAAGAAACAGTTCTTTGTATTGGTAATATATTTAATGATAGTCTATTTTAAAAACTCCGTCAATTAAAAAGAGGATTTCTAAAAGTTTTGTAGAATATTAATATATATAATTTAGTAGATAAAGATAGTAAAATCTAAAAAATAAATTAGGAGGTAACCACTATGGCTTTTAATGTAGTTTTTATCGCTCATACCCCTGATGCAGAACCGGAAAAACACCAGTGTGTAGTCGAAACACCTAAATACAAACTCCTGGTAAGGTTAGTAAAGAATCAGGAGCAGGCGGTAGAAGTTTGCAAAAAGTTGGTTAGAGAAGAGGGTATTCATTCCGTACTCCTCTGCCCGGGATTTACCCATCAGAATGTGGCAGAGATATCCAAAGCAGTAGGAGAGAATGTAGGAATTTCAGTAGCTCGAGGAGATGGCCCGAGTAGTAAGGTAACCAGAGAAGTAATGAAAAGAGAAGGTTGGTTTTCCTAAAAAATTGAAAAATAAAAAACCTATCGGGAGATTTAACTCCTGATAGGTTTTTTGTTTTCTATTGTTAACAAGTAGAAGCTGGGCCGCTGTAGGGATGGACTAAAAATCCTCTCTGAAGAAAAAAGTTAGAATAGTCAATCTTAAAACCTTTATATTGATCTATTAAACTTTTATCTGCCACAAAATCAATACCATCTTCTGAGTAGATTTCGTCATTTTCTTTTTGCTCATCCAGAGCAAGATTAAAGCTTGGGCCGCCTCAGCCAATTCCTGCTAAAAATATTCTTATCTTTTTGTTCGTTGCATTTTTTTGTTCTAAAACTTTTTTTATTTCCCCTAAAGCTTTGTTGGTTACTTTTATCGACATTTCTTATCCTTTCTAAATAATTAAATTATTTATTTGATATTAACATGTAAATGTAATAATACTATATATGAGTAATTTTGTCAACATTAATGGTAAATTAATTTTAAATTTTAGAAAGGTTTTATTTTCACCGGTAAACTACCGGTGGAACTTAGCTCCCTCAGCCGCCGCCACTTGAAGTAACAGTAATATTTACGGTATCACTTTTAGTTATCTCGCCTTCTGTATAACTTACGGTGATAATCGCGGTAGTAGTTGAGCATGATGACAATACTGTAATTACTCCATTAGCGATTGTGACCTTAGTGTTATTTGATGCATAGGTACAAGCACTAAGTGCTATATCAGCAGAAGTATCATTATCATAATGAGCAGTAACGGAAGTTATTTTCTTTGAGCTACCTGCTGCTATCGACATAGTGGTAGGAAGTACTTCTATCGAAGTAAGTAAGGCTTCATTTACTGTAATAGTAAACGATTGAGTGTCTGATTTACTACCATCAGAGACCTCTACCACGACTTCGTTTTCACCAATTTGACTTTCTATCGGAGTCCAACTGATTACCCCGGTGGTAGAATTAATGGTCATACCAGAGGGATAAATAATTAGGGAATAAGTTAAAGTGTCTCCGTTAAGGTCAGTGGCATCGACATCATAAGTATAGGCCACACCTTCTTTAGCAGTAGTTATTGGATCAGATTCAATTGATGGTGAAATGTTGAAAAGAAAACAACCAGTAAATAAAAATGCAATAAAAAATACACTTAAACTGAGCAATAATTTTTTATTTTTAATGATAATCACCTCCTTTCTGGAAAAACAAAAAAATAATATATCTATCTTAAAATATATTATTTAAATTATCCGTATTTTTTTACCAGAGGAAACTTTTATGACTTTACCAATAACTTGGCTGGAAGTAAATCCTTTTTGGAAGAGCAATTCTTTTGCTTTTTCTGCCTGTTCAGGACTAATAGATAGTAATAATCCTCCTGAGGTTTGCGCATCATATAGGATGATTTCCTTTTCTGAAGGAATGTCCTGTTTTGTTTCAACCGAACAGGAGTAAATTTCCTTGTTTTTCAATGTCCCTCCCGGAATCATCCCCGAAGAAATATATTTATCCAGGCCGTCTATTACCGGAATATCATTAATCCACAATTCAGCCCCCAGTTTATTTTTAGTCAGCATCTCACTTAAATGTCCAATCAGACCAAAACCGGTGATATCAGTCAAACCGTGTATGGATAATTTTAATAGTTCTTTGGGAAGTTGATTTAGTTTGGCCATCCAAAAAATAGCTTTTTTTACAGTGTCTGGCTCGGCAATATTAGCCTTAAGGGCAGTAGATAATATTCCGGTACCCAGGGGTTTGGTTAATATCAGTAAATCTCCTTCTTGAGGAGTATCATTATAAATAATATTCTGAGGATGAATTAATCCCACTACAGCCAATCCATACTTTGGTTCTTTATCTTTTATGGTATGTCCACCCACTAAAAGAGCGCCAGCTTCTGCAACTTTATCTGCCCCTCCTTTTAAAATAAGTCCAAGATCATCTACTCTATCTTCGGGAAAAGCAACTATATTTAAAGCAAGAAGAGGGTTTCCTCCCATAGCAAAAATATCACTTAAGGCATTAGCTGCGGCAATTTGTCCAAAAGTGTATGGGTCATCAACTATCGGGGTAATGACATCCAGGGTAAAAATAAGGGCTTGTTTATCGTTTAATCGATAAACAGCAGCATCTTCATATTTTTCAAACCCAGCTAATAAATTATTATCTTTTAGAACATTAATTTTTTTTAAGACCTCACCGAGATCTTTAGGATTTAATTTAGCTGCTCATCCAGCAGCAGAAGCCATTTGAGTTAATTTTCTTTTGTCTATCAAACCTTTTCTGTCTCCTTTCTGATAAGTTATTTAGCTAAGTTTATTTTTTAATATTCTAACATTTTCTTTTCGTTGAGTAATATTTTCCTCATCCATCTTATTAAGCAAAGGAATTATATATTTGCGGCTTATCCCTAATAAGTCCCTCACCTGACCAATAGAGATGGAGCCCTTTACTTTTAAAAAATCTATTAATTTATTTTTCATAATATCATAATTTTTACTATCTAGTAAAATTCCGTCGCTTAATTTGATAATTTCTCCTTCTTGAATCAAAAAATCTATAATTTCTTTGCTGCCAGCAATTTGAGAGATAAGTGTTTTCTCCTTGGGGGGATTGGTAAAATTTTCTTTCAGGATTTTTAATATTTTATCCATTAACTCTTTTTGGGAAGCAGAAAGTTTAGGTTTGCGGGAAGGTAAAAATATCATTCCCCTTTTTAAATTTATCTTATTTGCCTTAATCAGAGATTTTATCAGGCCATTAAATATTTCTGGTTTAAGATAATAGAAATAACTTTGAAATTTGTTTAAGGGGAAGCCGATTTGCAAAGGAGATAATTCATATTCCTGGTTCAATCTTTTCATAAAATTTATTATCTGCTCTTGCCAGTAGTTTTTATCAATTAGCCAGGAAGAGGTAGCAATTAATTTACCTTCTTGTTCTAACAACTCTGTTATATTCATAATGTTTGAATACGAAAAATTACTATTAATTAATAAATTATCCTTTTTAATAAAGTTATCCTTTTTTAGTTCAGCTAAGATTAATTCTCTTAAGTCAAGTTTTGCGCTTTTCTGTAAAAGATTAACTATGTCTTTGTCTTTAAAATGATGCTTGTAGGCTAAAGGGTCGATAATTAATCCCCCACCAATAGTTTTAGGAGGGCTCGGTATTCTTAAGATAAAGCGGTCTCCCAAAAATGTTGCCTGCGGTTCTTTAAAGCGAAGTTGGGCGAATCCTGTTTCACCAGGACAAAGAGGTTTGTTTTCGGGAAAAAATATTTTAGCCAGGGTCTCTTTGGTTCCAGTAAAAAAAACTACTTCTGACCGATTTTTTAAGGAATAATTTTTAAGTTGAGGTTGGGAGAGAAGTTGTATCTGGACATCTAAGTATTTACTGGCTTTAATCTGTTTAGTTCCAAAGACGATGTCTCCTCTATGAAGTTCGTTTTTTTCTATTCCTGCTAAGTTAAGGGCTACTCTGCTTCCCGGAAGAGCTTTTTCTACTTTCTCTTTGTAAGTTTGTAAACTTCTCAGGCGAGTTTTTTGATAAGAAGGGAAGATGGTTGCTTCCATTCCTTTATAAAGAGTGCCTCCTTTAAGAGTACCGGTTACTATTGTGCCACTTCCTTTAATATTAAAGACCCGGTCGATGTATAGTCTTGGTTTCCCTATATCTCTCTGGGGTTTCATCTGAGGAATCAAGTTTTGAATGGCTAATTTTATTTGTTCAATTCCTGTTTTTTTTACCGTACTTACTTTTACTATTGGTGCATTGAAGAGGACAGTATTTTTTAACCTCTCTTTAATCTGTCTTTCTACAATATTTACTCTACTTTGGTCTACCAGATCAGTTTTAGTTATAGCAATGATACCATACTTTATGTGGAGGAGTTCAGTAATTTGGAAATGTTCTTCAGTTTGAGGCATCCATCCTTCCTTTGCATCAACAACTAAAATTACCGCATCGATTCCGGTTGCTCCAACTATCATATTCTTTACCAGGTTTTCGTGACCAGGAACATCGACTATTCCAACTTTTTCTCCCGAGGGAAGTTTCATCCAGGCAAACCCCAAATCAATAGTCATACCTCTTTCTTTTTCTTCGGGTAGACGGTCAGTATCTATGGAAGTTAGAGCATAGATTAAGGCTGTTTTACCATGGTCAATATGTCCTGCTGTACCGAAAACAAACATAGAAACCTCTTTTTATTTCATCTTGGAATAAACTGATTTAATTATTTTTATTACTAAATTATCTGTTGAAGGGTCAATAGTACGTGGATCTAAAACAAAATATTCTTTTTCTTTTCTTCCCAGAAGAGGAGGGTGGGATAATCGCAATTCTTTAGAAAAAATTTCTACTGGACAAGGGGGTTTGATGATTATCAATTTTGTGGGTAAAGTTTGTCCGGGCAAAGAACCTCCCCCAATAGCAGTTTGCCCTTCTTTAGTAAATGCTGGGATACCTTCTTCTTTTAATTCTTGACAGATATTTTGGCTGCGTAGTTCAATTTTTTCTAAGGGGCAGGAAATCATCTTCCAGATGGGAATTTTAGTAACCGCTTCATCCTTTAAATAATACAATAAAACTTCTTGTAAGATAGTTAAAGCCATTTTGTCTACTCTGAGGGTTCGAAATAAAGGGTGTTGGGATATTTTCTTCAGATAAATCTCTTTTCCACAAATAGCTCCTCCCTGAGGGCCTCCTAAGAGTTTATCTGTACTAAAACAGACAATATCAGCACCTGCCCTAATATTTTCTTGAACAGTTGGTTCGTGCTTTAGTCCAAAAGTTTCGGTGGCTAAGAATGTCCCACTTCCCAAGTCTACTACTACCGGTAAATTATATTTTCCCCCTAATTTTTTAAGTTCTTTAACTTCAACTTGGTGAACGAAACCGTTCATATGAAAATTACTTTGATGGACTTTTAGGATTAGGGAAGTATTTTCATTAATTGCTTTTTCATAATCACCAATAAAAGTCTGGTTAGTAGTTCCTACTTCTCGAAGGTGAGCACCGCTCTGTTCCAATATCTCTGGAATGCGAAATCCTCCCCCAATTTGCACTAATTCTCCTCTGGAGACAATCACTTCTTTGTTTTTAGCCAGGGTATTTAGTATCAAGAATATGGCACCAGCATTATTATTAACTATTAGGCTTTTTTCTGAATGGCTGAGGGTACAGAGTAATTTTTCGACAATTTCTCCTCTTTTCCCTCTATTCCCTTCTATAAGATCATACTCTAAATTAATATAACCCTGAAGTGTATTCTGGATTGTTTTAAGTATTTCTTCGCCCAGAGGTGCTCTTCCCAGATTGGTATGGAGGATTACCCCACTGCCATTTATAACTTTTTGCAGATAAGACACATTTTCTTTTTCTAAATATTCTTTAATTTTATTTATCCTTTCTTGTGCTGAATAGAGGTGGCTATTTTTGCGAGCATTTTTTTTCTCTTCGGAGATAACTTTTCTTACTGTTTGGGTAAGTATTTTTCGGGAATATTTTTGTATTAAAGGTTTTAGGGCTTTATTTTGTAAAATTATTTCTACACTGGGTATTTTGGATAGTAATAAATTTAAATTATTATTGTTTAAATCTTTATTATTCTCATTATTCTTCAATTAGCAAAACTTCTCCTTTGGTGATATTTGAAGATAAATATTAATGGCGGGAGGGGTAGGAATCGAACCCACCGCGGCAATTACCATTAATTACCGCCCACGGATTTGAAGTCCGCAAGGCCCACCAGAGCCTATCCGCTCCCTCTTAATTTAACTTTTTAAGATATTTTATTTTTAATTATAAATTGTATTGCAAGACTTTACAAGAGTATGTATAAATTCGTATCTCGTATTATAACGTAAAGCGTTTAGCGAATAGCGTAGAGGATACAGTGATAAGTAATGAGTAATTAGTGACAAGTTACGAGTATTAAATTTTAAAAAATAGGGGTACATTACTATTCACCCTATAAGTAAACCGGCTGGTTGATAAACTAAATTCAATTGGTTAATTGGTCAATTGGTGAAATCGGCTAATTGATTTTGACTGGTAAACTGGGTAACTGGATAACTAATTCGTATCAGGTATTGCGCTAAGAAAAAGAGAAAGAAAAATTAATAAGCATAATCATTTTTTATTTATTTTAGAAAAAAAAGAGGAAATTTGTAAATTTTGTAGAATATAAATAACATAAATAAGGTAATATAATTTTGAGAATTAAGAAAAATTAATTTACTAATTATAGATACTAAGTTCATAAAAGAAAGGATACTTGATATGAAAATAGGATTATATAATCTGGTTTCAGAAGTACACAATGAAAAACATATTGATAGTACTTTGCAAGGTTTTTTAACAGATATTGAAGAAAAATTAGGTGAAAAGTTTGAGAATATAAGTTTAATAGATTTTAACCAAAGAAATTATTTTTCTCTTATCTTTATTAAATCTGGCGGAGTGGAGGGAAATTTTAAACAGATTTTTACCCAAATTAATGGACCTTACCTGCTTTTATCCAGTAGATGGCATAATTCTTTTGCCGCCTCTTTAGAGATTGCTTCCTTTTTAAAACAGAAAAGAGAAAAAGTAGAGATAATCCATGGTGACAGTGATTATATTGCCAGGAGGATAAAGGAACTTAGTAAAATATTTGAAGTGAAAAGTAAATTAGCCTCCACTAAATTAGGAGTTATCGGTAAGCCGTCCGATTGGCTTATAGCCAGTGATGTAGATTATCTGAAGGTAAAAGAAACTTTAGGGATTTCATTAATTGATATTGAAATGGATGAATTGGTTAAAGAAATTGACCGGGGTCATCGTTTTGACCATCCTAAATTAAACGATATTAAGAATAAAGAGTTTGATAGTAAATCAATCGATGGGGCACTGAAAATATATAGCGGGTTTAAAGCTATCATAAACAAATATAAACTTGATGGCATTACCGTAAGATGTTTTGACCTGCTGGAAATTTATAAAAATACCGGTTGCCTTGGTCTTTCCTTATTAAACGATGAGGGGATTATAGCTGGTTGTGAAGGCGATATTCCCGCTCTTGTATCTATGGTTATTCTGCACTATTTAACTGGCGGGCCTATTTTTATGGCTAATCCTTCCAGTATTGATATTAACCAGAATGAAGTAATTTTAGCTCATTGTACTTTGCCTTTAAATATGCCTGATAAATTTTATTTAAAAACCCACTTCGAATCAGGTCTGGGAGTGGGGATTCAGGGAGTCATTGAGGAAGGGGAAGCCACTATCTTTAAACTCTCCAGCGATGCTAAAAATTATTTTGTATCCGGTGGGGAGATTTTAGAAAATTTAAACAAAGAAAATCTATGCCGTACACAAATCAGGATGAGGATAGATGAAGATATAAAATATTTTTTACAAAGTTCGTTGGGTAATCACCATCTGATTTGCAAAGGTGATCATAGTGAGTTGGTAAAAGAATTCTTTAAATGGTAAAATTATAAAAATGGAATGTATCACTATTTTTAATTAGGAGGAGAATAATGGGAGATATTATGCGGCCAATATCCTTTAAACGACTACTTTATTGGATAACTGAGGAATATAGGAAACAGCGAACCATTTTTGGGATACCAGAATCACAATTTTTTAAGAAAGAAAACCCAAAAAGTATTCAGATATTTAACGAAATTTGTGACACTCCTATAGGGCCAGCAGCAGGGCCCCACACTCAGTTGACTCAGAATATTATCGCTGCCTATCTGGTTGGGGGGCGCTTTTTTGAGCTTAAAACCGTACAAAAACTAGATAGCCTGCAATTTGACAAGCCCTGTATTGATGCCCGAGATGAGGGTTATAATACCGAATGGTCTACTGAACTTTCTCTGGAACAGGCATATAGTGAATATGTTAAAGCCTGGATACTGCTTCACTTTATAGAATCAGTTCTTGATATACGAGCTACTACAAAACCTTCTTTTATTTTTAATATGAGTGTTGGTTATGACTTAGAGGGAATTAAAACACAACGTATGGATTCATTTATTAATGGTTTAATTGATGCCTCGGAACAACCAGTATTTAAACGTTATCTGGAGGAATTAGATTTTTTTGTTCAAGGAACAAATTTTCAAGAGATTAATAATCTAAAAGGAAATATTGAAAACCTAAAGAATATTTCCAGAACTATTTCCCCTTTTATTACTCACTCTGTAACACTTTCTACTATGCATGGATGTCCTCCCCTTGAAATAGAAGCGATCTGTAAATATCTTTTGACAGAAAAAAAACTTAATACTTATGTGAAATTAAATCCAACTCTCCTGGGATTTAGAAAGGTCAGGGAAATACTGGATAACCTGGGTTTCGATTATATATCCCTTAAAGAATCTACATTTACTAAAGATTTGCAATGGAATGATGCGATAGGTATGCTTGAACGACTTTCTAAAGTAGCCACTGATTGTGGCTGTAATTTTGGGGTTAAACTCTCCAATACGCTGGGAACGGTAAATACCCTCGGTGTCCTTCCGGGAGAGGAGATGTATTTATCGGGACGCATTCTCTTCCCGATTACTATCACTTTAGCTTCCCGTTTATCGAAGGAGTTTAAAGGGACTCTTCCTATATCTTACTCAGGAGGAGCATCCCAGCTAAATATCCTTCAGATTTTTGAAACAGGAATTAAACCAATTACAATGGCTACCAACCTCTTAAAACCAGGTGGCTATCTTAGAATGGTGGAGATGGCCCGAAAATTAGAACCAATTATTAGCGGGAAGAGGCAACTCAAAATTATTGATGTGAAAAAACTCGAAAAATTAGCCAAAGAAGCCCTTGGGGAAAAATATTATCGGAAGGGTTGGAGAGGCACGAAGGAAATTTGCGTTGATCAAAAACTACCTTTAATTGATTGCTATACAGCTCCCTGTGTTTTTTCCTGTCCCATCCGACAGGATATTCCTGAATACATTCGATTAGCAGGTAGTGGACAATATAATAAAGCTTTGGAACTTATCTATTCAAAAAATCCGCTTCCCCATATAACTGGCTATATTTGTGACCATCAGTGTATGTATAATTGTACTCGACTCGATTATGAAGGAGCGGTTAATATTCGCGAAGTGAAAAAGATTGCGGCTGAACAGGGAGAAGTTACCTACAATGTTAAGAGTTACATCACTGGTGAACAGTTTAATGAGTTGGATACAAAAGTAGCGGTTATCGGTGCAGGACCAGCAGGATTATCTGTAGCTTATTTTCTGGCTAAAGCTGGATTTAAGGTTACTGTATTTGAGAAACAAGATTCTCCCGGTGGGGTAGTGAGCCATATACTGCCTAATTTTAGAATCCCTGTCTCTGCTATCGAAAAAGATATTGCGATTATCAAAACACTAGGGGTGGATTTCCAGTTTGGGGTATCAGAAGAGTTTTCTATTAATAATTTAAGTAAAGAGGGATATAAATATATCTTTATCGGGATTGGTGCAGAAGTTTCAAGGGAACTAAAGTTAGCGTGTGACAATAGCAACAACTATAAAGCTCTGGATTTTTTAAGGTCTTTTAATAAAAATGCAGGAGCTCTTAATCTTGGTCGAAGGGTTGCCATAATAGGAGGGGGGAATACTGCTGTGGATAGCGCAAGAGCAGCGCTGAAGGTTGACGGTGTTGAGAAGGTTTTTATCATTTACCGTCGTACTGAGGAAGAAATGCCGGCAGACCGTGAGGAATATGAACACGCACTTGAAGAAGGGATAATTTTCAAATCCCTCTTGTTACCAGAATCATTTTCTCAAAAAGGTATTCTAAAATGCCGTCGAATGACTTTAGGCGAACCTGATGAAAGTGGTCGTCGACGTCCTGTCCCCACTGAAGAGACCGAAGAAATTGATGTAGATTCTGTAATCAGTGCTATTGGAGAGATTCCAGATATCAGGTTCCTAACTGCTCAAGGAATAAAACTTGAGACTGGAAACAAGCCTTATGCAGACCCAGAAACTCTGGAGACTAATGTGAAAAATGTTTTTATAGGCGGCGATGCCTATCGTGGACCCTCGACCGTGGTCCAATCTATTGCCGATGCCCGAAAGGCAGCAGAGGCTATTATTAAAAAGGAGATGCCAGGCTGGAAAGGTTTAGATAAGGATTTTAAACTGAAATTCAATAAAAAACAACAGATTTCCGAGATTTACCGTAAAAAAAGTCGTCTCATTCCTGAGGTAATATCCGAAGACGATAGGGTAATAACTGAAAGTGAAGCAGAGCGGTGCCTAGAGTGTAAGATTATCTGCAATAAATGTATGGATGTCTGTCCAAATCGGGCAAATGTGGCGATTGAGATTGATAAGAAAGAAGATTTTCAAGATGTCTTTCAGATTCTCCATCTTGATGCACTGTGTAATGAATGTGGAAACTGTGCTACATTTTGTCCCTATGATGGCAAACCATATAAAGATAAGCTGACTCTTTTTACAACCAAAGAGGACTTTGAAAATAGCACTAATAACGGTTTTATAGCTGCCGATTACACCGATAGTCAGTTAATAACCCTGAGGTTGAATGATAATCTGTGGAAATTAAAATTGGGTAAAGACGGTAAATTGATTCCTGTAGATTCACAATGTCCGGATGATTATAACATCAAAGAACTTAAAAAAGCCAGCGCAATAATAAGCACTGTATTAAAAGATTACAATTATTTAATTTAACTTTAAAATTCAAAATTTATGACGATAGTAATGTAATTTTGGCTTTACCAGTATCATTCTAGTATCTTATGTCATTTCCACGAAAGTGGGAACCCAGAATAATATTTAAAGATAAGTTCCTGTTTCCACGGGAATGACAGAAAAGAGTTGTATGGCGATACGCAATACGCAATAAGTTAGTGTAAACTTTAGTGGTATAGTTAGGTAGAAATAAGAATACTACTTTTTTGTATCTTTTCTTCTCTTTCTTAACTCGATACTGGATACTATATACTCGATACTATATTTTATAATAACTTGGCAAGAGCATTTTTTAAGTGATAAAATATATATTGGATTAGGAGGTGGTGAATCCGACTTATGGAAGAATCATTCGGAGATTTAAAGGGATGCCAAAAAACTTATCAGAAAACTGCTCTCTCTCAGTATTTTGCTCCTCAGAAAATAGAGGAAGCACTGGAAATTTTATCTAAATATGGAGAAGAAATTAAAATAATTGCTGGAGGGACCGACCTGTTAGTTCAATATTATGACCGACTTTATGAAATCAATAACTGGTTAGATTTAAAAAACATTATAGAATTAAAGAAGATAAGAATAAGCAAGAATCAAATGGAAATTGGGGCGACGGTTACCCACTCCCAATTAGAAAACTCTGAAGATATCAAAAAGTACTTTCCCATCTTAAGTCAAGCAGCTGCTGATATTGGTTCTCCCCAGATAAGAAATCGAGGGACCGTGGGAGGGAATATTGTTAATGCCTCACCAGCTGGTGACCTTTTGCCTCCTTTAATGGCTTATGACGCTCAATTTAAATTGCTCTCTGTTCAAAAAGAAGAGCTAATTCCCGCGGAAGAATTTTTTGTAGGACCTAAACAAACTATTATAAAACCAGACCAATTATTGACTCAGGTAATCCTTCCTCTGCCATATGAAAAAACTTATGATAGCTGGATTAAAATTGGTAAGAGAAGGGCTTTAGCCATTGCCACTATTACTTTAGCTTTGGTAGTTAAAATGGCTGAAGATAATAAAACAATTAAAGAGGCAAGAGCCTGCTTGGGCTCAGTAGCACCCACTCCTATTCAAATAAAAGAGATTAGAGAAAGAATGATAGGAAAAAACTTTAATCAATTAGATTTTAATCAGTTAGGACAGATGGTAGAAGACAAGATTTCACCTATTGATGATATTAGAGGGACCAGGGAATACCGCAAAGATGTAGCCAAAGAAATAATGATCAATGCCTTAGAAGAAGTGTATTCAAGTTGGTGGAGGTCATATAAATGACTAAATTAATAATAGAGTTGACCATTAATGGTAAGAAAAAAAAGGTAGAGACTACTCCTTCAACTCGTTTACTGGATTTAATAAGAGATGACCTGCATTTAACCGGAACCAAAGAAGGTTGCGGAAAAGGTGAATGTGGAGCCTGCACAGTGATAATGAATGGTGAGTTAGTAGCATCCTGTTTAGTGCTGGCGCCTCAGGCTGATGGAGCAGTTATCACTACTATTGAAGGAGTAGGAGATGACAAAGGTCTGGATCCAGTTCAAGAGGCTTTTATAGAGAGCGGGGCAATTCAATGCGGATTCTGTACCCCGGGAATGATTTTAGCTGCTAAAAAAATGCTCGAAGAAAATCTCCATCCTACCGAAGAAGAAATAAAGCGGGGTATTTCTGGAAACCTCTGCCGCTGTACCGGTTATCAAAAAATATTTGATGCTATCAGATTAGCGGCAGATAGGTTATCCAGTAGAGATGGGGGAAGGGGTGAAGAAGATGCCTAAAGAATATGTAGGTAAAAATATTTTCAAAGTAGATGCCTATGACAAAGTAACCGGCAAGGCTATATATGCTGATGATATATATTTTGATGATATGTTGTATATAAAGATTAAAAGAGCCACTTATCCCCATGCTTATTTACGCCGAATAGATATTAGTAAAGCACAAAAATTACCAGGGGTAGTAAGGATAATCACTGCTGCTGACATCCCCTGGGTTAAAAATTTTGGTTTGATTATTAAAGACCAACCGGTTCTTGTTGGAGTTGGTCAGAAAATGCGTTATATGGGTGATGCTTTGGCAATAGTAATTGCCGAAAGTAAAGAGATCGCGTCTAAGGCAGTTAAATTAATCGAGGTGGAAGTAGAAGAATTAGAAATAATTTCCGACCCCTTGCGAGCTATGGAAAAAGATGCCCCTCTTATTCACCAAGATGGCAATATCCTGGCTACCCATTACCTAGAAAAGGGGGACATAAAAAAAGGTTTTGCCCAGGCAGATGTGGTTGTAGAAAATGAATACAGAACAAGCTTTTTAGATCAGGTTCCCCTTCAGGTAGAGGCTGGGGTGGGGGTTTTTGACCCGGAAACTGAGATTATCAAACTCTGGGTAGCTACTCAATGGCTTCATGACACTCAGGCAGATATTGCCCAATCTTTAAGTTTACCTAAAGAAAAGATAAGGATTATTCAACCAGTTATCGGAGGTGCCTTTGGTAAGAGAGAAGATATCTCGGTTCATATCCATCTGGCTTTAGCGGCAATGATTACTAAAAAGCCAGTTAAACTCACTTATACTAGAGAAGAATCAATGATTACTCAATCTAAACGGCACGCTTTTATTGTTCGAGCAAAAACTGGAGCGACTAAAGAAGGTTATTTAACTGCCTGGCAGGTGGAAGTGATTGGCGATACTGGGGCTTATGCCTCCAGTGGTCCAGCTGTAGTACATAAAGGTATGTATCATTGTACGGGGCCTTACAATGTAGATAATGTAAAAGGTGTGGCCTATACTGTTTATACTAACAATACTTACGCGGGAGCGATGCGTGGTTTTGGAGCTACTCAGATGGCTTTTGCTTATGAATCCCAGATGGATATTTTAGCTCATAAATTGGGGATTGACCCGGTTCAATTCCGTTTACAAAATGCCTATAGTATCGGTTCTTCTACCCCCAATGGGCAGGTATTGACCCATAGTGTAGGAGTGAAAGAGACCATTAAAGGAGCGGTAGATTTAGCTGGCTGGGAGGAATGGAAGGAGGGAAGACTATGAAGAAACGTGGGAGAGGAATAGCTACTATTATGTTCGGTTTTGGTTATGGAGAAGGATTTCCTGACCACTCCATTGCTTCAGCAGAAGTTGAAGATGAGGGAAAGATTCTAATAAGAACTGCTGCAGCAGATGTAGGACAGGGTGTTTTAACTGTAATTACTCAGATTGCAGCAGAGGTTTTAAAGGTGAAGCCGGAGGTAATCAGAATTATTCCTGGCGATACTCATTTAACTAAAAATTCCGGCTCTTCTTCAGCAACCCGGCAGACATTTTTTACTGGCAATGCAGTGAAAAAGGCTTCAGAAGGGTTGTTGAGTAATATTTATCATTATGCCAGTATTGAGTTTAGAAGCAATTATGTAGAATTAGGAATAAAAGATGGTTATGTTTTTAGAAATGATAATCCAAATAATAAAATAAGTTATTGGGAATTAGCCAAGAGGGTAAAAGAAAAAGGTGATTGTTTAAAGGCAGAAGCGTCCTTCTTCCCTCACACTGATAAACCCGACCCCAAAACCGGACAGGGCGAAAAAGTTTATGTGGCTTATACCTTTGTTACCCAGGTGGTTGAAGTGGAAGTTGATACCGATACGGGTATTGTTCAAGTATTAAATGTGTATACTACGGCAGATATCGGTAAAGCTGTAAATCCTAAGAACGTGGAAGGGCAGATAGAAGGAGGAACCGTCCAGGGGATAGGTATGGCTCTGATGGAAGAGCAGGTTGTTAAAGAAGGCATCACCTTGAATCCGGATTTAACCGGTTATCTAATTCCTACTTCTATGGACACTCCTCTCTTCACTACTCGGATAGTAGAAAACGAAGATTCAGAAGGGCCTTTTGGAGCCAAGGGAATCGGGGAACCGGCTACTATTGCCACTGCTCCGGCCATTGCCAATGCCATTTATGATGCCACAGGGGCAAGAATCTGCGACCTTCCTATCACTCCGGAAAAGATTCTAAAAGCCCTGAAAGAGAAGAGAGGGGACTGCAAGGAATAGCTAATTTGAAAGTTAATTTTTTACATAATTTTAAGGTTTTACCTCTTTGGATTAGATAAGAGACTAGCCCGGGTTACGGCTTTAGTGCCAAATTTTTCTCTGATTTTATCTAAGGACTGAGTAAGCTGTTCTAATTTATCACCTTTTTTATCCTCTTCCTCTCTTAAGAGCTTCAATTGTTTTCTTTCATTTCCCGAAGCAAGATTGGAGAGTTTTATCCCTAAAAGTCTAACCCCGCCTTTTTTACATCTTACTTTGCCCAGGAGTTCTACCACGGTTTTAAAGATGATATCATCAAGATTGGTAGGGTTTTCTAAAGTCTTAGACCTGTTAAAGGTAGTAAAATTCTGAAATCTTATTTTTAAGGTAATGGTTCGGCCTTTATAACTTTTTCTTCGGGCGACATAACCCACCTGCTGAGAAAGTTTGAGCAATTCTTTTACCAAAATTTCTTTTTCGGTTATATTAGTGCTAAAAGTCGTTTCTTTGCCGATAGATTTTGCGGTTGATGGAGGAGTAACCGGATTCTCGTCTATCCCCTGAGCCAGAAGTTTTATCTTTTTTGCGTTTTTCCCCAGAAGATTTTCCAGGATAGAATCAGGCATCCGGGCTAATTGTTCTACCCGGTAAATACCGGATTTGTTAAGTAATTCTTCCGTCTTTTTCCCTATGCCCCAGAGAGCAGAGATGGGGAGGGGATAGAGAATTTTTTGAATATCTTTTGAAGGGATGATGTAGAAACCGTCCGGCTTCCCCAGGTTGGTGGCTATCTTGGCTAAGAATTTATTCTCTGCTATTCCTACCGAAACCTTGAGTCCTAATTCTTGATAAACTCTTTCTTTAATTTTTCTGCCGATTATTTCAGATGAGCCAAAGAGTGATTCACACCCGGATACATCTAAAAAAAGTTCATCTACACTCAACGGTTCTATTAGAGGGGTATAAGTGCTGCATACCTGAAAGAATTTGCGGGATTCCTTTAAATATTTGTTCATTTGGGTGGGGACAAAAATTCCTCGGGGGCATTTTTGGCGAGCTTCCCAGATAGGCATACCAGCACGAATACCATATTTACGGGCTTCATAGGAAGCGGTACAGACTACTCCACGATTCAAATTACTTACTCCTCCGCCACTTATTCCTCCTACAATAAGAGGTTTATCCCGATAGGCCGGGTTATCTCTTTGTTCTACGGAAGCAAAGAAGGCATCGAGATCCAGATGAATTATGGATAGACGATTGATGTTGTCCACTATTTTTTATTCCTTTCTGACTAATTAGTCGTTGGTGAATAGTCGTTAGTATTTAGTTAGCCAGTTACCCGGTTTGCCAGTTAATATTAATTCACCAATTCACCAATTGTCCAATTGCCCGATTTAACAATTCGCCAATTTTTTATGTCTACCGGTCAGCCAGTCTACCAGTCTCCCGGTCAATTTAGTCAATGGTGAATGAATCCTATGGCAAACACAAGGTTTGCCCCTACTTCAGGCACCTGGTTTCCATCTCCTTCACGAGATACGATTCACGAGATACGAGATACGAATTTATATTCACAATCTTTCGGGCGATTATTTTAGAATCACCATCATTTTTACTTAAAGTACCTTCTATCAAAAGAGGTGCTTCCTTACGAAATAGATTAGAATATTTTTGATAGACTGCTGGAAAGGTAATTGCCTCAAAGAAACCCGCTTCATCTTCCAGGAGCAGGAAAGCCATAACTTGTCTTTGTTTGGTGAATTGTCTTCTCACTTGAATTAGTATTCCTACTACGAAGATGGGTTTCTGGTTGCAAATATCTTCTATTTGATTGGACTTTATAATTGAAAAGCAGGCTAGTTCTTTGTAGTATCTGCTTAAGGGATGGTCACTTATATATAAATCGAGTATTTCTTTTTCTAAATTCATTTGGAAAGATTTAGAAAAGGGATATGCGGGGATTGAGTCAGAGGCAATAAGTTCAGTATTCCGTAATTCTCTCTCTTCGGATATTTTATTTTTAACCCTATCTTTAGCCTTTTTTCTAACCTCTTTTAAAGTAAGAGGAAGTAAAGTCAATAGTGCGGAACGAGAATAAGTAGTAAAATCAAAAGCACCCACCTTAATTAGATTTTCTATCAATGGTTGATTGATTCTTGAAGATATAGTTTTGCAGCAGAAATCATACAGGGAATTAAACCTTTGGTATTCCTTTCTGAGGGATAGAATCGATTTTAAATGTTTTTCCCCCATACCTTTTATTTTACTCAATCCCACCCGGATAGCTCCTTCTTCTACGGTAAAGCCAGCTTCACTCTTATTTATATCAGGAGAGAGTACTTTAACTTTAAGGCGTCGGGCTTCCTGAATATAACGGTCAGGAGAATAATAACCCATACCACAGGTGAGTAGGGAAGCCAGGTAGTAAGCGGGATAATGTACTTTAAGATAACAGGTTATAAAAGAGATCAAGGCATAGGAGGTACTGTGTGCTTTATTAAAACCGTAGTGAGCAAATTTGGAAATTAGATTAAAAATATTTTCTGCTTCTTCTTGAGTATTCCCTTGATTTATGGCTTTTTTAAGGAAATTATCTCTCTGTTTTTCCATTTCTACCGGCGAACGAGAGCTGATGGCTCGACGAAAGAGGTCGGCTTCTCCTAAGCTAAGATTGGCAAAAGCAGAAACTACCTGCATAACCTGTTCCTGATAAAGGATAACTCCAAAAGTGTCTTTTAAAATGGGTTCCAATTTGGGATGTAGATAAATTATTTCTTCTTCTCCCCGTTTTCTTTTAAGATAGTGTTCAGTCATTCCACTATCTAAGGGACCTGGTCGATATAAAGATAAGGCAGCAATTAAATCGTCTAAGCAAGAAGGAGAAACCTTCTTTAGAAGAGAGGACATCCCTGAACTTTCCAACTGGAAGACTCCCAGAGTCTTGCCCTCTTGCAGGGCAAAAAAAGTAGCTTTATCGTCAAGAGGAATTTTATTAAGATCAATATCTGTATTATTTTCTTTTAACATTTCTAAAGTCTTTTTAATTACAGTAAGGCTGCGGGAGCCCAGGATATCCATCTTCAATAAGCCTAAATCTTTGATGGATTCTTTTTCATATTGGCTGACTATCTCTCCCTGATTAGTTACCTCCAGAGGGACTACTTCTGAAAGCGGTCTATCTGAGATTATCATTGAGGAGGCGTGTACGGAGAGATGTCGAGGTTTTCCTTCTATGGCCTGAGCAAAAGAGAATAGTGATTTAAGGGGTTCCTGGTCACAGGGAAGTTTTTGCAGTTCAGGTAAATGTTTAAGAGCAGCTTTAATTACTCCTGGTGAGGAGAATATAGGCATAAATTGGGCAATTTTATTTATTTCCTGAGGGAGGAATCCCAGTGCTCTCCCCGCATCTCGAATGGCTGAGCGGGCAGCGTAAGTGGAAATAGTGCTGACATGGGTTACCCGATTATTCCCAAATTTCTTAAATATATAAGAGATTACTTTTTCTCTCCCCAGCTGACCAAAATCAATATCTATATCCGGAAGGTCTATTCTTTCCGGGTTGAGGAATCTTTCAAAAAAGAGTCGGTATTTTAGAGGGTCTACCTCAGTGATATTAAGAAGATAAGAGACTAAACTGCCAGCCGAAGAACCCTTTCCCGGTCCTACTGGGATATTGTTCTGTTTAGCAAAGCGGACTATATCCCAGACAATTAGAAAATATCCGGCAAAACCTATCTGATTGATTATTTTTAATTCATATTCTAAACGGGTTTTGACTTCTGGTGAGGGGAGAGAATAATATTTTTTGAGTCCATCCAGACAAAGTTTTTTTAAATAATCCTGAGCAGAACAATAAGAAGAGGGGAGGGGATATGCCGGGAGATGAATTTCTTCTAAATCAAGTTTTAAGTTGCATTTTTCAGCGATTTTAATTGAGTTTTTAAGGGCTTGAGGCACCCGGGAAAATATTTTTTCCATCTCTGAGGGGGACTTAAAGTAGTATTCGTCAGTCTCCAGTCTTTGGTGATAAAACCTTTCCTTTGTTCCCAAATTAGCAATCTTGTTTAAAAGACGCTGAGAGGAGGCTTGATTTTTTTCTAAGTAATGAACATTATTAGTTGCTACTACGGGAATATTTAATTTTCGTCCCATTTCTATCAATTGGGAATTAATTTCTTTTTCTTGAGCGAAGCCATGAAAATACAATTCTAAGTAAAAGTTTTCTTTACCGAATACCTGTTGATACCAGCAAGCAGCTTTTTCGGCTTGTCTGACCTTCTTTTGGGAAAGAAGAAGAGGTATTTCTCCGTTATTACACCCGCTTAGACCAATAATTCCTTTGCTGTATTTAACCAAGATATCTTTTTCTATAGCTGGGATAGAGTTAGGATTAGATAAATGGGCTTTGGTAATAATCTGACAGAGATTATTGTATCCCTTTTTATCTTTGGCTAAAAGAAGAAGGTGATACACCTCTTTAGATTTTTGATTAGTTTTGATCCTTATTTCACAGCCGATAATGGGTTTTATTCCTGCACTCTTTGCTTTTTTATAAAACTGAATAGCACCATAGAGCCCATCATGGTCAGTCAAGGCCAATGCTGCCATCTTAAATTTTGCAGCTTTTTTTATTAAATCCTCAATACTGCAAAGTCCATCTTGCATACTGTATTGAGAATGTACATGTAAATGCACCATATCCATTTTTTAAAATCCTTTCTTACTAAATCAGTCGTTAGTGAGCGGATACAATACACCCCTACCTCCGAAGTTATAAACCTGTCACCTATCACTTATTACTCATCACTAATTACTAATTATCAATTAACCAGCTAACTAACTAACCAACTATATCCGCTATCTTTTCTTTCTTCTTAACGAGATACGATTCACGAGACTTGTCCTCGTGAAAATGGGGATACGAGATACGAATTAATTTTGCAACTCGTATCCCGAACTAATGTTTGTATCGGAGGGCAAAAAAAATATAAGTAATCTTTTTTAATCCTGTTCCTCTTTTTCCTGCCCTTTCTCTACTTCTTTAATTTCTCCAGCTTTTATTTCTTCTCTAAGGAGTTTGATTAACATCAAGGCATTTTTAACTGCTTTAGCTTTATAATGATTGTTCATAAAGATATATTGGTCGGTGGTTTTTTCCGCAATCTTTTTTATTTTTGGCACCCATTCTCTTAATTCTTCTTCAGTATAGAGATAATCATATCTTTGATAAGCTTTTTCATGTTCCCACCAATTGATTTTATTTCGACCGTGAAATCTGACATAACCCAGATTAGAAGTAGCTTCAGCTATAGGAGGAATTAAGCCTTTGATCTGGGGTTGGTCTACACAACAAAAGCCTATATCATTGTTTTTTAAAATTCTAAATATTTCATCATTTATCCAGTAGGAATTTCTAAATTCTACCACCAGAGGTATATCTTCCATCCTTTTTTTAAAGCGGAGAAGATAATCCCGATTGATGGGAGTATTATAAAAAGAATAAGGGAATTGGGCTAATACACAAGCGAATTTACCTGACTCTATTAGGGGTTTTATAGATTTTTTGAAATCATTGAAGACGGTGGGATTTTCCTCTCGGCTATGAGTCATTTCTTGATTAGCTTTTACTACAAATTTAAAGTCAGCAGGGACCTTTTGTTGTAAATAATAAAAAGATGCTGGGTGGGGTATACTATAGTAAGTAGAATTAATTTCGGTAACCTTGAATTTTTGAGCATACAATTTAAGCATCTCTTTTTTATCAATATTTTCAGGATAAAAGGGCCCTATCCAATCTTTATAGCTAAAACCAGAAGTGCCAACATATAACATATCTACTGTTTTTTCCCTCCCTTAAATCTTCTTAAAATTCCGACAACTTTGCCCAGAATAATTACATTTTTAGTATTTATAGGTTTATAAAGAGGATTAGAAGGTTGCAGGGTAATCTGATTATCTTTTTTGTACAATCTTTTTACGGTAACTTCTTCCTGATTTAAAAGAGCGATGACGATATCCCCGTTGTCTGCATCTTGCTGGGGTTTAACCATAACATAATCTCCATCAAGAATGTGGTCGCCAATCATGCTATCACCCTCAACTTTTACCATAAAACTTTCTTCGCTACCAGAAAGTTCTTCGGGGATAGGGATAATTTCGGTGATATCTTTTAAGGCCCACAAAGGCTCTCCGGCAGCTACACTTCCTACTACAGGCACTTTCTTGGTCTGGGGTATAATTTTAATAGCCCGAGACCTTTCTTTCTCTCGACTGATATAACCTCTTTCTTCCAGAATAGTAAGATATTTATGGGCAGTAGCAGAAGAAGTCACCCCTACTGCTTTACAGATTTCTCGAACAGTGGGTGGATAACCACTCTCTTTAATCTTTTTTTGAATTAACTGAAAAGTTTTAGTAAGGTTGGAGGAAAGTGAATATTTGGACAAAATATTCTACCTCCTTGTCTACTGATTTAATTATATTATAAAACAAACGTATGTTTATTGTCAAGATGTAAACAAAGGTGCCTGGCACTTTTGTTTACATCTTGCCTTAATAGAATAATGTGATAAAATTAAAAAGAAAAAATTATATATAAATTTTATATATGGCTATTATTTAGGCAGAATATAGAATAGGGAGAATGATGAGAATTGTTTAATAACACTTTATTGATTGATAAGGATATAAAGGTAAATATTGTGGAAAAAGTGCGAGCAGAGGAAAAATCAATTATAGCTTTGGAGAATATGTTGGGCTATAATATTGGAAGGTTGGAGGAGTTGAGACCTCATAAGAAGGATTTAGAATTTTTTGCTCAGTCAGGATATGAAGAAACTCCAGATTTGGTAAATTTGGGATATTGGATAGAGAGAATTGATAACACAAAAGTAGGTATTAAACAAAAAGAAGAAAATATTATAAAGCTGTATGACCGCTTATATTCTAAGATACTTTTGAAGATGTTAGAGGGCGAGAGATTAGATCCTTTAGAGAACTTTTTCTTTCAGAGCAAGGGATATATAGAAAAGGTGAAGTGTGGCCAGATGAGTTTTGGGGAATTGGTAGAAAAATATGACTGGGAAAAAGAGCAATTTAAGGAGGTTGGTTAATTGCTAAAATATTTATTTTGATAATGATTAGTATCTTTATAACTCCTTTGATAGCTTATGCCTTTTCAGAAGAGGAGATTAAACTCCCTTTACCTCAGTTAGAAGGGAAAATGTCAGTGGAAGAGGCCTTAGCCAGAAGGAGATCAAGAAGAGAATTTAAAGATTATTCTTTAACTCTGGAACAGGTTTCGCAACTCTTGTGGTCAGCCCAGGGAATTATTGAAAAAAGAATAGGTTTCAGGATTGCACCCTCTGCGGGCGCAACCTATCCCCTTATACGTAATGCCAGTGGGACATTATAAATGGAAGGAGTAATAACAATGGAATTAATAGAGGCAATTAAAAAAAGAAGGAGTATACGTAAATTTAGATCAGATAAAATTCCCAAAGAAGATATTTATGATATTATTTATGCAGCTACCCTTGCCCCTAGTGCTCACAATAAACAGATGTGGCGTTTTATAGCTATAAGCAATAAAGATATATTGAGAGAGATGAAAAGGGCAATTATGAACGAAATAGAAGAAGTTAGTAACTGGCAAGAATTAAAAGGAGCAGGAGTTAAAGTAAAGGGGATGAGGGCTTATTCTACTTTTTTTGTAAAGGCACCCCTGGTTTTTGCTGTACTGGTAAAACCTTATCATTCAATGATTGACGAGGTATTAAAGTTAGAGGGGTTAAAGAAGGGCCAAGCAGAGCTCTTGCGCTCCCAGGTAGAGATTCAAAGTGTTGCTGCTGCAGTGGAGAATTTATTGTTGGCTGCTACAGAAAAAGGTTATGGAACCTGCTGGATGTGTGGCCCTCTAATTGCTGCACCGGCATTAAAGGAAATACTGAAAATAGAAGAACCATGGAGGTTAATGGCATTAGTTCCGATGGGTATTCCTGATCAAGAGCCAAAACCCAAGATTGTAAAGAAAATAGACGAGGTATTAGAATTTATTGACTAAATTTTTCCGATAATAATTCATAACTATTTCTAAAGCTTTTTTTATGAAGGAAATTAGCTATAATGGAAAGTAAGAAAAAATGGAAGGGAAGTTATAAAATGGAAAAAATATTGGTAGTATTTTATTCGAGAAGCGGCAGAACTAAAAAAGTAGCCAAAGCTATTTCTGAAATCTTAAAGTGTGACATTGAAGAAATTTTTGATACAAAAGATAGAAGAGGAGTTTCAGGATTTTTAAGCGCTGGCAATGATGCTGTTAATAGAAGATTTACTACAATTAAAGAACTTAAGAAAAATCCCTCTATATATGATCTGGTAATTATTGGAACTCCTATTTGGGCTGGAAATATATCTGCTCCTATCAGGACCTATCTTTCTTTACATAAGGAAGATTTTAAAAATGTAGCTTTTTTCTGCACCTGTTTGGGTTCAGATGCTAAGAAGGTATTTACAGATATGGAAGATATCTGCCAAAAACCTCCACTTGCTTTACTTGAGTTGACCTCCCGAGAAGTAAACAGGGACCAATACCTGCAGAAAGTGAAAGAATTTATAAAAAATTTGGAAGAAAAGCTAAAAAAGTAAAATGAAAGTAACCGAAGAAGAATTTGAGGAATTAGTAACTGAGGCAATAAGCACCCTTCCTGAAAAATTCAGAGAAAGGATGGAAAATATTGCCGTAGTTATTGAAGATTTGCCTTCTCAAGAACTTCTTAGGGAGATGAAGATCAGATCGCCCTATGGTCTTTTAGGTCTTTATCGGGGGGTTCCTTATTCCAGAAGAGGTATCTGGTATAAGAATGTTTTACCTGATAAGATTATTATCTTTAAAAAACCTATAGAAATTCGTTGTAAAAATAAAGAAGACATAAAAGAATCGGTCAGAAAAGTGGTTATTCATGAAATTGGGCATTATTTTGGTTTGGGAGAGGCAGATTTGAGAAAGATTGAAAGGGAGAGAGATACAAATTCTTAATAATAATGAAATAGAACATTCGGACAAATTAGCGCAATTTATGCGAGAAATACCTAAAGTTGAACTCCATCTCCACTTAGAAGGAGCAATTCCTTTACCAACTTTATTAAACTTTATTCAAAAACGAAATAAAAATTCCTCCATCAAGAATCTTAAAGACCTTAAAAGGCATTTAACCTACTCTAATTTTACTCAATTTATTAAAGTTTGGTTATGGAAGAACAGTTTTATTACTGAATATGAGGATTTTGAGGAATTATCTTACCAGGTTCTAAAGAGTCTGAGTGAACAAAATGTGAAATATGTAGAGGCTTTCTATTCTCCTCGAGATTTCACTTTCAGAAATAAGCGATTATCTGCATCTGGAATAACCGAAAGTTTGATTAAAGGTAAGAAAAAAGCTTTTGATGATTTTGGAATTCGAAGTGAATTGATTGTAGATGTAGTCAGGGATTATGGTCCGCGCATGGGGCTTAATTTGGTGAAAGAACTGAGCGGTTATTTAGGGCGGGGGCTTATAGGCATTGGGCTGGGAGGAAGTGAAAAAATATTCCTGGCAGGTCTATTTGCCAAAGTCTATGGGGAAGCCAGAGAACTAGGTTTTCGGCTTACTGCCCATGCTGGTGAGACTGATGGTGCTAAATCTATTTGGGCAGCTGTGAATGAATTGAAAGCAGAGCGGATAGGTCATGGATTAAGGGCTTATGAAGACCCCCGATTAATTGCTTTTCTTAAAGAAAGACAGATACCTTTAGAGGTGTGTGTAGTAAGTAATATCAAGACGCGGGCATGTAAAAAATTTGCAGAACATCCAGTTAGAAATTATTTTAAAGAAGGGTTAATGGTAACTATCAATTCTGATGACCCTACTATGTTTGATACTTCGATTACTAAAGAATATTTAATTTTAATTAAAAAGTTTGGATTTAGTTTAGAGGAGATTAGAAAGATTAGTTTTAATTCTATCGAAGCTTCTTTTATGACCGAAAGAGAAAAAGATTCTTTAAGAGGAGTTTTCGATAAAGAATGGAAAGAGCTAATCTCTAAATATCTTAAAGGATAAAATGATAAAAAGAGGAGAAAATAATTAGAACAAAAAGATGAAAAACAAAGAGAAGATAAAACCTTTTAAAAAAGAAAAAATATTTTTAAGTCATTCCTATTTTAAATATCCTCTGCCTGCCATGCTACTAAAAGAGTTGTCTACAGAATTAAAGGACATTAATCTTTATCCTTCAGGAGGAGGGTATTCCCAACTATGTCAAGTTTTAGCAGAGCATGTAGGAGTAAATAGAGAGAATATTTTGCCCACTAATGGTTCAGATGAAGTTATTGAAATAGTTACTCGAGCTTATCAAGGAGAGGTCTTAATCCCCATTCCTACTTTTTTTCAATATGAGGTCAGTGCTGATAGATCAGGTTTACCCAAGGTTTTAGTTAATTGTCTGCATAATAGAGAATATAATATTAATTATTCTGCTAAACAACTAAAGAAAACCTCATTGATATGGATATGTAATCCTAATAATCCTACCGGGACAGGAATCCCCAGAGAAAAGATTATTGATATTCTACAAAGAACAAAAGGGATGGTGGTAGTTGATGAGTGTAATTATGAATATTTAGAAGAAACTATGGTAGACTTAATTGACAAATATGATAATTTGGTTATTTCCCGAAGTTTTTCTAAAAATTTTGGATTAGCCGGATTGCGCTTGGGCTTTGCCATTTCTAACCCGCAAAATATAAGAAGATTGGCAGCTTTTGGTCAATATTTTAGAGTGAATAGAATGGCCGAGAAGGCTGCAGAAAAGGTCCTGAAATATTTAGATTATTATCAAAAAGCTTGGGAGAAAATAAAGAAAACAAGAGATAAGTTTGTAAGGCAAATAAATGAGTTAGGATTTTTCGCTTATGATTCAAAAGCAAATTTTGTTTTAGTAGAGTTTAGAGATAAAGAAGAATGTAAAAAAATTTGGAAGCATTTAAAGGAAAGAGGAGTTTATGCTTTACCTGGCTGGGAAAATGAGTTTTCTGGTTTGGGCGACCAATTTATCAGATTTACCATTGGAGAAGATTGGGAAATGGATAGAGTAGTAGAAGCGCTATCTGATTATGTAAAGAGGTGCCGAAGGGGGGATTTGAACCCCCACAGGCATACACCTACTACGCCCTGAACGTAGCGCGTCTACCAGTTCCGCCACTTCGGCTTATTATTTTTGAGAATAAATTTAAAATTAATAGGTAACTGAAAGAGTCTTTACTGAAAATAGAATAAAGAAAATAGATATTATTGTCAAGTTTTTATTACAAAAACCATCCCTGTATCAAAAATATCAGAAAAGGAGTGAAGTGCTTTGGTTAAAAAACAAATGGTGACTGATTTAAATTTAAATACCAGGATTAACGACATTTTTTTCTTGAAAGATGTAGAGTTTAAAGTAAGGCGGGATAAAAAAACTATAGATATGTTCTTTAAAATCGCCGATAAGACCGGAGAAATTGAAGCCATTAATTGGGATGTTCCTAATGATAGAGTGGAGAAATTAAGCAAGATTAAATTTGCCCGAGTCCAGGGGTATGTAACTAAAAAAAAGATTGACGGGACCCTTCAGGCAACTGTTTCTTCTCTTACCGAAACTCCCCCCTTGGATTTAGATTATTCAGATTATTTACCTCAATCAAAAGAAAATTTAGATGAACTGATGCGTAAGATTTTTTCAAAGATTAATTCTATCGAAGATTATCACTTAAAGAATCTTTTAAAGAGTTTTTTTGATGACCCGGAATTTACGGCAAAGTTTACAAGGGCACCAGCAGCAATGAAAGTACATCAACCTTATATCGGCGGTTTAGCTGAGCATACTGTAAATGTAGTGAATATTTGTGAGACTGTAGGTAATATCTATAAAGAAATGAACCGTGATTTTTTAATTACTATGGCTATTCTTCATGATATAGGTAAAATAAGGGAATATGCCTACGATAAGGTTATGGAACATACTGATGAAGGTAAGCTTCTGGGCCACATTACCATAGGTATAGAGATGATTGACCAAAAAATAAAAGGTTTGGATAATTTTCCAAAAGACTTAGAACTAATGGTAAAACATACCCTTTTAAGCCATCATGGCCATTTTGAATTCGGTTCCCCCAGACTTCCCAGTATTTTAACAGCTATAGCTCTTCATTATGCTGATGAGATGGATGCTAAGGTAAGTGGCTTTATAAATGTCAAAGAAGAGAATAAAGATTTTAAAGAAAAATGGAGCAAATGGATTTGGTGGTTAGAAAGGTCAATTTATTTAGATGAAGAAGCAATATTAAAAAATAAAATAAATGAGACTGAAGAAGGTTAAAGGAGAAAATAATAGTGAGAGAGATTTTAAAAAAGATTTTAGAAAATAATAAGTATAAAGCAGATTATATCGAGATAAGGGCGGAAAAGAAAGAAGCCGCTACCATTCATTTTCAGGGGAAGAAATTAGAAAAGATAAATTGCTCCCAGCAGACAGGAGGAAATGTTCGTGTTCTGGTAAAAGGGGGATGGGGCTTTGTTTCCTTTAATCAGTTTGATAATTTAGAAGAGAAAGTTAGAGAGGCAATAGAAGTGGCGAGTTTAATTGGCAAAGAAGAGAGCAAATTGGCTGTTGTTTCGCCAGTGGTGGAAATAATTAAGCGGGAATTAGATAAGGATTTTCGCCAGATAAGTTTGAGAGAGAAAAAGAAATTAATGGAAAATTATAATAATATAATTATGAAATCTAATCCTCTGATCCAATCCTCTAACGTAATCTATACAGACAGGTTTTCTACTACTTATTTTGCCAATTCTGAAGGTAGTTATATCGAACAGGAAAAACCATTTTTGAGTGCGCGTTTTACGGCTATAGCTCGGGAGGGAGATAATGTTCAGCTGGCCAGTGAAAGCATTGGAACTACCAAGGGTTTTGAAATAATGGAAAAAATTTCTACCAAAGCACAAAAGGCAGCTTTTCGGGCAGTCAATCTTCTTAAGGCACAGCCAGTGGAAGGTGGGGAATATACGGTTATTTTAGATCAAATATTAGGCGGAGTTTTTATCCATGAGGCTTTTGGACATCTTAGTGAAGCTGATTTTTTATATGAAGATGAGAGGATGAGTGGTTTAATGAAATTAGGGAAGAAATATGGCTCACCCAAACTTAATGTAGTTGATGATGGTTCTATTCCGGATTTATTAGGTTCTGCCAAATATGATGATGAAGGAGTTAGAACAAAGAAAAATTATCTGATAAAAGATGGAATCCTAACAGGTAGATTACATTCGCGGGAAACTGCTGTTAAAATGGGGGAAGAGCCAACCGGAAATGCCCGTGCCCTCAATTATCGCTTTAAACCTATTGTTCGAATGACCAATACTTATATCGAAAATGGAGATGTTCCTTTTAAAGATTTATTATCCGGAATAAAGAAAGGAATTTATGCCAAGGATTGCTATGGAGGGATGACTACCTTTGAGATGTTTACTTTTAGTGCCGGGGAAGGTTATATGATAAGAGACGGGGAGATTGCTGAACCGGTTAAAGATGTAGTATTGAGTGGGAATTTATTTACCACCCTTCTTAATATTGAGGGGGTAGGAAATGATTTGAAAATGATTGAAACAGGTGGTGGATGCGGAAAAGCGGGGCAAAGCCCTCTACCAGTCTCTTTTGGTAGTCCTCACCTTAGAATAAAAAAGGTAGTAGTAGGAGGTAGATGAGATGGAAAAATTGTTACAGCAAGCCTGTAAGAAAGTAGATTCAGCCGAACTATTTAAAGTAAAGAGCAAGACTATCCCGGTAAATTTTGAAGTAAATAGATTAAAATCTATCGATATTTCTGAGAGTGAAGGGAAGGCATTACGAGTGATTAATAAGGGAATGGTAGGATTTTCTTCATCTACGGGGAGTGAAGACTTTGATTCAATGCTTGAAAAAGCAGTAGCTACCTCAGAATTTGGTTCAGAAGCTTCTTTTGATTTCCCAGGGGAAATTAAAAGAGGGGGGAAAGAAAAGATAAATATATACGATAAAAAAGTGGTAGATAAGAGTGTTGAAGAGATGGTTAAAGTTGGCGAAAGCATTGTAGAAAGATTAAAAGATTTTAGCCGAAAATTGCGTTGTGATGTCACCATAGTAAAAGATTGTAATGAAATAGAATATTTTAATTCCAGGGGAGGGAATTTTTCTTATAACAAGACGGCGATTGCTTATTCGATAATGGTACAACAGATCGAGAATCAAGATATGTTGATGATTTATTCCTCTCTTGAATCTGGGAAAGACAATCTTGAGCTTGAAGAATTGACTTCTGAGATAATTGAAAATTTAAAATGGGGAGAAAATATTGTCCCCATAGAAAGTGGGAAGATGCCGGTTATCCTTACTCCCAAAGCGGCTTTGGTTTTAATTCTTCCTATAATTAGCGGTCTAAATGGAAAAATGGTCTTGAAGAAGATTTCACCGTTTGCTGCCCGGAAAAACAAGAAGTTGTGGAGTGACCTGTTAACTATTTATAGTGATGGTACTATAGATTTTGCTTTAGGTAGTGCTCCTTTTGATGATGAAGGAGTAGAAATGAAACGAGTTCCTTTGGTAGAAAAAGGAGAGATTAAGAATTTTTATTATGATCTACAGACTGCGGGAATGGCCCAGGTAGAGAGTACCGGAAATGGTTTAAGAGCTGGTTTACAGAGTGGACCTGCCCCCGGTATAAGCAATTTGGTAATGGAGAAAGGAGAAGTTTCTTTTAAGGAGATGATTAAAGATATTTCAGAGGGGATAGTTATCGACCAGGTTCTTGGACTGGGCCAGGGCAATATAATAAGTGGAGCCTTCTCTAATAATGTACAGCTGGGCTATAAAATAGAAAAGGGCAAAATAGTAGGGAGGGTTAAGGATGTTATGATTGCCGGTAATGCCATAGAAGAACTAAAAAATATAGCTGCTTTAGGAAATAAAGCAAAATGGGTAGAAGGAAAATATAAATTTCCTCATATCTACCTTAAGTCTCTTTCCGTTTCTGCTAAAAATAATTAAGGACTTATTAATATTGTTTTTTATTTCACCTTAAAAAACCACCTTCTTTGAAGGTGGTAATGGGTAAAGGGTTTTACCATAAAAACCGATATATATGTTAAGATAAGATATGACTAAATGGAAGAAATTATCTCATACAATCTATCAATGTAAATATCATATCGTATGGTGTCCAAAGTACAGATACAGGATACTAAAAGGTCAAGTGGCTGAATATGTAGAACAAACCCTAAGAATGCTGTGTGAATGGAAAACTATAGAGATACTGGAAATGAATGTAAAAGAGGATCATATACACATGATACTTTCTATACTTCCCAGATTATCAATATCCCAAGTAATGGGAATGCTAAAAGGTAAGACAGCGATAAAACTCTTCAAAAGCTTTCCTGCTCTCAGGAAGAAGCCCTATTGGGGAAATCACTTTTGGAGTCGTGGATATTGTGTAAGTTCTATAGGTCTGGATGAGAACAAAATTAGAAAATATGTAAAGTATCAAGAAGAAAGAGAAAGACAAGAAGAGAGTGAGCAACAGGAATTTTTACATAAGGTAAATATATTAAATTTACAGGTTCTATTAAAAACAGAGAAAACATTCTTAATCGATTAGAAGCAGGTGACCCTATTTATATGAAAGGGCATGTGGTAATGTATTTGGGCAGAGTTGGGAATAATTATTATGTGATTCATTCTGGAGCGGGGTATGGTATAAAAAATAAAGATGGAAGTATAAAACCGATAACCGTTCATGGCGTTTTTGTTATGGAAGTACACCAATTGCTAATGAGCGGAGAAAAAAGTTATTTAGAGGCATTTACAACTGCACGTCAATTTCAAATTCAATAATGTGAAATATCATCCTTACTACTTCTACTGCTTTTCGTACTGCTTGTTTGATTTCTATCAATAAAATGGTACCAGATTTAATTTAGATATCTTCAATCCTTTAATTAAAGACTTCACCATTTCAGTTTTCTTCTTAATTTTTATTTCTCTGCAAGACCATAATAATTTTCTTAGAAAATGGTAAATTGAGGTTAAATTAAATAATAATAAAATTATTTTATTATATTTATAAAAAAAAGAAGATTTTTTTACTTTTATGTGGTATTATAATTATAATAATAAAAAAAGAAGGTAAAAATAAAATAAGGATGTGAATAAGGATGATACAAATACAGGGTAAAGACAGTTTGCCCAATGGTATTTTAAGGATTAAAAGCCAGCTTACTTCTTTAAAGCCAGCGGAAAGAAGAGTGGCTGATTATATATTAAATAATATTAATGAAGTTATTCATCTTTCTATTACAAAGATGGCCGAGAATGTGGGGGTAAGTGAGGCGACAATAGTTAAATTTTGTCAGCATATTGGTTATTCAGGTTACCAGGAGCTAAAAATTATCTTGGCACAAGCAGGGGAAAAAGAACACAGAGAGCATATTTATGGCGAAATTGAGGCCAATGACGACATTAATATCATTATTAAAAAGATCTTTCAAATTTACAGTAAATCATTGAATAATACAAAAGAATTACTACAAAATACTGATATAAAAACCGGTATTGAGATGATTTTAAAAGCTCGCAGGTTATATTTCTTTGGTTTTGGGGCTTCAGGAATTGTAGCAAAGGATGCAGATTTGAAATTTAAAAGGATTAATTATATATCTGAGGCTTTAATAGATAATCACAAGCAGAAGACAATAGGAGCTTTATTAACCAAGGAAGACGTAGTAATTGCCATATCCGATTCTGGAAGGACTAAAGAATTAATTGAGTCACTTAAAATAGTTAAGAACACAATGGCAAAAATTATTGCTATTACATCTAATTTAGGTTCCCCTATCACTAAATTAGCAGATATTACTTTGCTTACTTCATCCCAAGAGACACCTTTTAGAGGAAGTGCCTTAGCTTCGAGGATGGCTCAATTGGCTGTAATTGATGTATTGTTTTTAGGAGTAGCTACTACTGAATATGATAAAACCCTGGAGGCCTTAACTAAAACGAGATTGGTTATGCAAGAAAGCAAATTGTAATTAAATTATGAATACATAAAAAAGTTAACAGTGAGGAGATAATATGGTACTAAATAATAAAATTTCTATAATTACCGAAGAAAGAAATCCTGTTAGTATGAAAATTGATCAGATGGACACAGAGGAAATAATACGTTTAATTAATCAGGAAGATGCCAAAGTAGCCGAGGCTGTTAGAGCGGAGATACCTGCTATTAAAAAAGCAGTTGATATGATTGCTGATAGAATGAGAAAAGGGGGTCGATTGTTTTATGTAGGGGCAGGAACCAGTGGCCGGCTGGGGATATTAGATGCAATAGAATGTGGACCCACTTTTAGTGTGGAAAAGGGTAAAGTGCTAGGGATTTTAGCAGGAGGGGAAAAGGCTATGTTTGCTTCACAGGAAGAAACAGAAGATGATTTTGATATGGGGGCAAAAGCAATAAAAAAATATAGCATAAATGATTTAGATAGTGTAATTGGAATAGCTGCTAGTGGGAATACTCCTTATGTGCTAGGAGCTATAGAAGAAGCTAAAAAACATGGAGCCCTTATTATTGGACTTGTTTGTATCATTGGTTCACTTTTAGAAAAAAAAGTAGAAGTGGCAATAGTTCCTATTGTAGGACCTGAAGTAATTACAGGATCCACCAGGATGAAAGCGGGGACTGCCCAGAAGATGGTCTTAAACATGATATCTACTACAGTGATGATTAAATTAGGCAAGGTTTATTCAAACTTAATGGTTGATCTTAATCCTTCTAATTGCAAACTGAGAGAGAGGGCTAAAAATATCTTTATGGAAATTACTAATGCCAATTACGAAACAACGGCAGAATATTTGAAAAAAGCTGATTTTAATATAAAAGCGGCTATTGTAATGTATCAAAAAGGAGTTACTCTGGAGAAGGCATTGAAACTGTTGAAAGAAAAGGAAGAAGTTTTGGTTAAGATAATTGATTGAGATAGTAGAGAAGAAAATATTAGTTATTAGTTTATGATGATTAATAAATTAATTTGCGATAATTGAGAGTTTGAAAAAAATAAACAGAGGTTTACTTTTGTTGAAAAGTATGATTTTTCGAGTAATATAACGAAGCTATAGCTTTTATTATAGTAAGAGACGAATTTTCTAAAGGTAATCTAGATATAATTTTTCAAATAGCTTACCGAGTACTACTAATGTCTTTTGATGAATGGGAATGTTCAAGTTAGTATTTCTATTGAAAGGTAAAGGGGGTAGTATTTAATGCTTATAAGAATGATAAGAACGGAAGATGCAAAAAATTATTTAAATTTATGTAAAAAGCTTGATAGGGAAACGGAATTCAGGCTCTATGAACCCGGGGAGTTAAATATATCCATTGACCAGCAGAGAAAAATTATTCGGGATTTAACCAAAAATAAAAAATCAACCTTATTAGTTGTAGATGTAGATAGACAGCTAGTAGGTTATCTTTTAGCCTTAGGACGTGATATTAGCAGAGTCAAGCATTGTGTGCACATAAGCATTGGGATATTACAGGATTATGTAGGACAGGGTATTGGAACAAAACTGTTTATCGAATTGGAAAAGTGGGCTATTCAAAATAAAATTCATCGTTTGGAATTAACTGTAATGGAAAACAACAAAGCTGGCCAAGCGCTATACAAAAAAATGGATTTTAAAGTGGAAGGGGTAAAAGAACATTCTTTATTTGTGAATGGTTGCTATATTAACGATATTTATATGGCTAAATTGGTTTAAGAATATTCTTTGTTAACCAGAAGGGTAGAATATTACAGGTATGCCTGGGGTATCTACATAAATATGATATTTATCTATTGAGAAAAATCAAGTATATTTAGCATCTCACTAAATGAATTAGAGGAGGGTGGAGTCAGAAGTTTTAACTAAGATAATTGAGGAAATATTAAGAGAGAGGAGGTATTGATAAGATGATATCAAAAATCTTATAAGTTTTTCGGATGTCTCTATGGAAAAAATATGAAAACTAAATACTAAAAATTAGAAAAAAAGTTTAAAGGAGGGAAAAATGAAAATTTTTTTTACTTTGCTAATTAGTTTAATGTTAATTGTAATTTTATTAACCCCTTTTGCGTTAGCAGAATCAAAAGGGGGTACCCTTGTTATTGGTGTGGACCAAGAGGTGGTGGGGTTAGATCCTCACATAGTTACTGCTTTCTCTTCATTTCGACGTATAGACCTTCTTTATAATACATTGGTAAAACTGGATTATAACCTTAATATTGTACCAGACTTAGCAGATTCTTGGGAAATCCCAGATAGTCTAACTTACATTTTTCATTTAAAGAAGGGTGTAAAATTTCATAATGGAAGAGAACTTACTGCTGATGATGTAAAATTTAGCTTAGAAAGAATACTTGATCCTGAGACGACTTCTCCCGGTCGCTCATATATAGCTCCCATATCAAACATTGAACCAATTAACAAATATACTATAAGGATAAAACTCTCGTCTCCCTTAGCCTCTTTTTTAAATGGGCTTGCTTCCAAAAATTGTTCCATAGTTCCAAAGGAAGAAGTGGAAAAATATGGGAACCTTCAAAGGAATGCAGTGGGAACAGGACCTTTTAAATTAGAAGAATGGATTCCTGATAATTATATGAAACTTGTAAAAAATCCTAATTATTTCGAAAAGGGGCTTCCATATCTTGATGCTGTAATTTTTAGAGTTATTCCAGAGCAAACATCGCTTCTTGCTGGAATTAAATCGGGAAGTCTTGATATGGCAACTATTAATGAAGGAAGTATAATATTGCAAGCCAAAAAAGATCCGAATCTTGTAGTAATGCAAATTCCAGGACTTAACTTAAGGACGTTTGGATTTAATAATACCCGAAAACCTTTTAATGATGTAAGAGTAAGAGAAGCAATTGCTTTGGCAATAGATAGAGATGAAATAGTAACTGCAGCTGAATTTGGAATGGCACAGCCTTCAGGGCCTCTCTCTGCTTCTGTAAAAAAGTGGGCAAAACCCTTAGAGGAACTTCCTTTTTCTAAGCGGAATTTAAAGAAAGCTAGAGAGCTTCTTATTGAGGCAGGGTATCCCGATGGTTTTTCCTTTAATATTGTTACTTCTAATTCGTATGAGGGTGGATTAGCGGTAGCTCAAGTAATTCAGAGTCAGTTAAAGGAAATTGGTCTTATTCCTGAGCTAGAGGTAGTAGAATGGGGAATATATATTAATCGTTGGGTGAAGAGAGATTTTGATTCTATCGTAGAACTTAGAGGAGGATCTCCTGAGCCTGATAGATTCCTTTATCGTAGTCTCCACAGTACGGGTGGCGTAAATAATTGGTTATTTAAAGATGAAGAAGTGGATAATTTGTTAGATGAAGGAAGAGGGCTTGTAAAATTTGAGGATAGAAAGCCTATATATGATAAAATTCAAGTTTTACTTTCAGAAAAAATGCCCGTAATCTTTCTTTATGTTCCCTTAGAGACTCAAGTTTTAAGTCCAAATGTGAAAAATTTTAGACAAATAGGGAATGGTTCCATCCAGTATCTTTCCCAAACTTGGCTGGAGAAATAAGTTATAAAAGGAGGACTCTTTGTGAGTCCTCCTTTTCCTTTTAAGGAGTAATTTATGTATGGATATATTTTAAAAAGATTTATCAGTCTCGTTTTTGTTATTTTAGGAGTTTCTATTTTAATATTCTTTATGGTTCGGCTTATTCCTGGTAGTGCTTTAGAAGTATATTTGGGAACGCAGGTAGAGACAACACCTAAACAGATGGAGGAGTTAAAAGCAATTTTTGGAGAAGATAAACCTGTGCTTGTTCTTTACGGAGAGTGGCTTTCTAGAATTATCAGAGGTGACTTTGGTTGTTCCTTAAGAACTAGTCGTCCCGTTCTTTCTGATATTTTAAGTCGCCTTCCTTTAACTTTAGAGCTTACTATTTTTGCTTTATGTTTTTCAGTCCTAATAGGGATACCTCTTGGCATTCTCTCGAGCAGGAAACAAAATCCATTTATGGGCTTGGTTATAAGGATTGCAGGACTTTTAGGACTTTCTATTCCTCAATTTTTTTTAGCAATTTTATTTGTGATGTTTTTTTCTTCCTTTAAAGGGTGGATTCCTATGGGAACCTATATTTCTTTATCAAAAAATTCTATTCTTAATTTAAAGATGATGTTTTTTCCTTCTCTGGCTTTAGGAGGAGGTTTAGCAGCAGTAATTATGAGATTTACGAGATATAATATATTAGAAGTTACCCAAATGGATTATATTAGAACTGCAAGATCTAAAGGAGTTTCTGAAAAAAATATACTGGCAAAACATGTCTTGAAAAATGCCCTTTTGCCTGTAATCACTGTATTGGGTTTTAATGCAGGATATTTAATGGGAGGAGCCATTGTAATAGAAGAAGTTTTTGCTTTACCAGGAATGGGGAGATTGGTTCTTTATGCCATATATCAGAGAGATTACCCCCTTTTGCAAGGAATTGTATTGATTACTACTGTATTTTTTGTCCTTATAAATCTTTTTACTGATATCCTTTATGTATATATAGATCCTCGAATTAGATATGAATAAGAAGGGGAAAAATGAAACTTTTTTACTTAAAGATAAATAAAAATCATGTAGCCTTTGTAGGTCTTTTAATTATTTTATTTTATGGTTTTATTACAATTATGGGCATTTTTTGGACACCTTTCGACCCTTTGGAGATGAATTTTGAAGAGATGTTGCAGCCCCCATGCTTTAAAACAAGGCATTTTATGGGAACTGACCAATTTGGAAGAGATGTTTTATCACGTATTATATATGGTAGCAGGATATCTCTTAGTGTCAGTTTTAGTGCAACACTTATAGCAGCTACATTTGGAATTTTAATGGGTATTTGGGCAGGATTTTTAGGAGGAATTTACGATAATATTATAATGAGAATAAATGATATTATTTTTTCTTTCCCTCCCCTTCTTCTAGCTATATTTATTATGGGAGTTCTTGGAGAAAATACTTATAATGTAATAATTGCCATAGGCATTGTTTATATTCCTCAGTTTGCTAGAATAAGCCGAGCAGCTATTTTAGCTATAAAGAATTTGGAATTTGTAGAGGCAGCTTTAGCTATTGGAGGAACTAGAAATCGTATTTTATTTAAACATCTTTTACCTAATATTATACCTTCTCTTATAGTTCAAATTTCTTTATGTCTTTCTCTAGGAATTCTTCTGGAATCGTCCTTAAGTTTTTTGGGATTAGGCGTACAACCTCCATTTCCTTCTTGGGGGAGTATGTTGGGTGATGCTAGAAGGTTTATTATTATTGCTCCATGGAGTGCTATATTTCCTGGAATAACTATTTTTTTAATAGTTATTGGTTTTAATTTGTTAGGAGATGGTTTGAGAGATATTCTGGACCCAAGATTAAAAAATGTGAGATAGCAATATTGTAGTACTCACTAATTTATATCCTCAAGTCTTTGAAATTCGGTTTATTTAATGTTAGGCATTAAAGTTGAGATTAAGATAGAAAAAAGGTTTAAGAAAACTTAAAATATGCAGATAAGGTAAAGAAAGAAATAAAATATCCAATTGTGACTGTCGATACAGATGTATTGCTATCATCTTAGAAAATATATTGCTTTCTTGGTATATTATATGAGAAAAAATAGCACGAAAAAGTATTTATAATTATTAAAAATTACAGGAAAATCAACAATTAAGTAGATTGTAGGAGAAAATTAGAAATGATTGAACAGGATAAAAAAGAAAAAGTAGCCCGGTTTATTCAGTTCGGCTTGAAAAAAGGAGTTTTTCCTGGTGCTGTTTTAACAGTAGTGAATGATAAAAGAGTTTTATATCAAGATAGTTTTGGTTATGCCCAATTGGAGCCAGATAAGATTAAAATGAAAGAGAACACCATTTTTGATTTAGCTTCCTTAACCAAAGTCATGGCTACCACCATTGCTGTTATGCAATTGATTGAAAAAGGGAAGATCAATCTTTGGGATTATATTAAGCATTTATATCCTGAGCTTCCCAGTGAAAAAAAAGAGATAAGCATTTTTCATCTATTAACTCATACCTCAGGATTTCCAGCGATTATTCGTCTGTGGGATCAAGGTCTTAATTATAAAGAAAAAATTAAACATGTTTTAGAAAGTCCTTTAGAAGTTAAAACGGGGGGAAAAGTTATATACAGTGATTTGAATTTTATTCTTTTGGGAGATTTGATCTGGCGAGTAACTGATAAGAGATTGGGCGAATATGCCGAGCGACATATTTTTCAACCATTAGGGATGAAGATGACCGTTTTTAATCCTCTAAAAAATTTACCTTGTACTAAAAGTAAAGATTATGCTGCCACTGAGATGTGTGGGTGGCGGGATAGAATGATGATTGGAGAAGTGCATGATGAGAATGCATTTTCTTTCGATGGAGTTAGCGGGCATGCAGGACTTTTTTCTGTAATTGATGATTTGGTTAAATTTTTACAAATGTTGTTAAACGATGGGAAGCATAAGGGTGTCAAGATATTATCTTTTAAATCAGTAGAGTTGATGAGGAAGGATTGGACTTCTAATTTGGGTAATCACCGAGGCCTGGGGTGGGATTTGATTAAAAATTCTCATTCTTCCGGCGGGGTATTTTTTAGTGAAGCGGCTTTTGGACATACCGGTTTTACAGGGACATCTCTTTGGATTGATCCCGAATTAAAGATAGGAGTGGCCTTATTAACTAATCGGGTTCATCCAACAAGAGAGAATAGAAAAATTATTTCATTTCGCCCCTTGTTACATAATTTAGTTGTACGTTTATTTTGTAATTCTTAGAATAAGGCAAATTTAATAAGAGAGAGATGTATGCGTAAAAGGCTTAAATAATAGATAAATTTCGGTTTTTTTGGAGGTGAGAAGGATGAGCTATAAACTTGTAGTTGGGTTAATGTCTGGTACTTCCTTGGATGGAATTGATGCAGCTTTAGTTAAAATAGGAGAAAAGCATTGTTTAGAAGTTGAATTAGTGGAATTTATCACTTTAAAATATAGCCGAGCAGTATATGAAGAAATTTTAAATTGCTGTGATAAAAAACTTGGGACCGTTGATAAGATTTGCAGGTTGAATTTTAAATTAGGAGAATTATTGGCTGATGCAGCTTTGCAGGTTGTAAAAAAGGCAGGCATAAGTTTAGAAGAGGTTGATTTAATTGGTTCTCATGGGCAAACAATTTATCACGATGTAAGGAAAAAAAAATTTATTTCTACTTTGCAGATTGGGGCAGGAGGAGTAATAACTGAGAGAACAGGGATTACAACAGTAAGCAATTTTCGGATTAGGGATGTGGCAGGGGGTGGAGAAGGAGCCCCTTTAGTGCCTTATGTTGATTATATTTTATATAGTGATTCAAAATATTCTCGAATATTGCAAAATATCGGTGGAATTGCTAATTATACTTATCTTCCTGCAAAAGCTAATTTTACTGAGATTGAAGGTACAGATACCGGTCCGGGGAATATGTTGCTTGATGGGATAGTTTCTGTATTAAGCAATGGTCGGTTAAAACATGATCAGGATGGCAAGTGGGCAAAAGAAGGCAAAGTTTCTGAAGAATTCTTAGAAGAGTTGATGAAACATCCTTTTATTTGCCAAAAGGCTCCTAAGACAACCGGCCGAGAAGTTTTTGGTCTTTTATATGCCAGAGAAATTATTTCCCAAGGGCAAAAAATAGGATTAAGCGCAGCTGATATTCTTGCTACTGCTACTGCGTTTACAGCTTATTCAATAGTTGATTCTTATCGAAGATTTATTAAAGGTAAGATTGATCAAATTATTATCGGCGGGGGAGGAAGTTTTAATTTGACTCTGTTGGAAATGATTAAAAATTACTGTAATAAACTACTTACTAATAGGCAGATAAATGTTTTAACTCAGGAAGAGTTGGGATTTTCCAGTGAGGCTAAAGAAGCAATTGCTTTTGCAGTTCTGGCTTATCAAACTATGAAAGGAATAGCCAACAATGTTCCCCGGGTTACCAAAGCTAAAAAACATGTTGTTTTAGGCGATATTACACCAGGTAGAAATTTTTATAATCATTTAAAATGGTGAGGATGTTTATAAAATAAATATCTAAAGCTCGGAAAATCAGTTAATTTTATTTGAGGGAGAAAATATAGTAAATGAAGATTATTGTACCGATAAAACAAGTACCTGAAACGAGTAATGTAAAAATGGACGAAGAAACAGGGACGATGATTAGAGAAGGGGTTGAAAGTATTATAAATCCTCTTGATTTATATGCTATCGAAGAAGCAATAAGACTAAAAGAACAATTCTGCGGCGAAGTTACTGTTATATCTATGGGCCCCGGTAAAGCTATTGAGGCCATAAAAGAAGCAATTGCGATGGGGTGTGATAATGGAATACTTCTATCGAATAGGAAATTTGCTGGATCTGATACCTGGGTTACCTCTTATGTGTTATCACAATGCATAAACAAGATGGGGAATTTTGATCTTATATTGTGTGGCGAAAGAGCTACAGATGGTGATACAGCACAAGTGGGTCCGGGTATAGCATCATTTCTTAATTTGCCATTATCTACATTTACAAGTGAAATAGCCAGATTGGAAAAAGATTTGATTCAGGTAAAAAGGCTTGTAGAGGAAGGCTATGAACTTTTAGATATAAAATTACCGACTGTGGTGACAGTTGTAAAAGAAATAAATAATCCAAGATTGCCGACTCTGAAAGGCAAGCTAAAGGCAAAGGAAATAAAAATACCTATATGGGGACCTGAAAATATTGATGCGCAAGATGAATGTTTGGGCCTTAAAGGATCTCCTACAAGGGTAGTTAAAATATTTGCTCAAAAGATATCAAGAGAAGGCGAAAAATTTATAGCCAAAGATGAAGATGATTTAGAAAAAGCAATAGATAAAATAGTGAATTATCTTATTTTAAAAGAATTGATATGAATATGAGGAGGATAAAGATGGCTGAAGTGTGGACATTTGCAGAGCAAAGGCATGGCGTATTAAGCGAAGTTTCGTTTGAACTATTAAACAGGGGGAAAAAGCTTACAGAAAAGTTAAATTCTCTGCTTACTTCAGTAATATTGGGTTATAATATAAAAAAAGAGGATATAGATGAACTAATTTCAAGAGGTGCAGATAAAGTATTCGTTGTTGATAATAAACATTTGGAAAATTTTCTCGTTGAACCATATGCAAGAATTTTAGTTTCACTTTTAGATGAATATAATCCGCATATATTTATAGCCGCAGCTACAACATTGGGCAGGACACTAATGCCCTATATTGCAATTAAGAAAAAGACGGGGCTTACAGCGGATTGTACTGTTCTTGATATAGAGGAGAGCACAAACAATCTTTTGCAAACACGACCGGCAATAGGCGGAAATATTCTTGCAACAATAAAAACGCCAAATACAAAACCGCAGATGGCAACAGTAAGACCGCATTCAACGAAATCGGCTCTTCCTGATAAAAACAGAAAAGGAGAAGTAATATATAAAAAATATAGTGATGAGATTTTTAAATCGAGAGCAAAATTTATAAAATTTATAAAAGATGAATCTCAACAGGTCGCTGTGCAGGATGCAAAAGTAGTTGTGTCTGCTGGCAGAGGTATTGGGAAAAAAGAAAAATTTAAGATGATAGATGAATTGGCTGAGATCTTAGGTGGTGCGGTCGGTGCATCCCGTGATGTTGTTGATAGAGGTTGGAAAACATATCCCCACCAGATAGGGTTAAGCGGTAAGACTATTTCACCCTCATTATATATTGCTAACGGTATATCCGGGTCTGTTCAGCATATCGCAGGGATGCAAACATCGGAAAATATTATTGCCATCAATAAAGAACCTGATGCACAGATATTTAAACTTGCAGATCTTGGTATTGTAGGTGATTTACACGAGGTAGTTCCACTTTTAATTGAAAGACTTAAAGAATACAAGGCAAAAGAGGCTCAAAAATGATATACAAGAAAGTTACTTCCGAAATTATTGATGAACTTATTAAGATATTGGGTGCTAAAAATGTAATTTATGATGATATTGAGGCTATGGAACAGTATTCCCATGATGAGGTTGCAGAAAAATCTTATGCTCATATGCCCGAAGTGGTAGTAAAACCATCTACTGCAAAAGAAATATCAAAAATTATGAAGCTTGCCAATAAATATAAAATACCGGTAACTCCGAGAGGGGCAGGAAGCGGTCTATCAGGTGGGGCAATACCTGTAAATGGCGGTATTGTGTTATCTGTTGAAAAGATGAATAGAATTATCGAAATAGATAAGAAAAATTTTATAGCTGTTGTGGAACCGGGTGTTGTCACGAATGATATAAATAATCTTGTAAAAGATGATGGACTTTTTTATGCAGGGTATCCTATGAGTGTTGAGACATGTTATATAGGCGGGAATGTTGCAGAAAATGCCGGAGGCGGAAGGGCTGTTAAGTACGGTGTGACAGGGAGATATATATATGGCCTTGAAGTAGTGACACCTACGGGTGAAATTGTACATCTCGGCGGCAAGAGAATGAAAGATGTAACGGGGTATGATCTCATACATCTTATGGTAGGTTCTGAAGGTACTCTTGGAATATTTACAAAAATATATATAAAACTAATACCTCTTCCACAAGCGAATGTAAACTTACTTGTTTTATTTAAAGACATAGAAAGTGCAATTAAGCTTGTACCAAAGATAATGACCTTTGGTAGAATTATACCTACCTCAATAGAATTTATGGATGAATTATCATTTAAGACATCTTGTGAATACCTAAATGAGAAAATACCTTTTGAAAAAGCAGGTGCAATGCTTTTGATAGAACTTGATGGTAACAGTAAAAAGGAATTGGAAGGACAATATGAAATAATAGGAAATTTATGTACGGAAAATGGAGCAATTGAAGTTTATGTTGCAGATAATGCTACTACATCAGAGAGGATATGGAAGATAAGACAAAATATCGCAGAGGCCTGGAAACTTATAAGCCCCCACCAAAGCATAGAAGATATTGTAGTTCCTATATCAGAAATACCAAAATTTATGACAAAGATAAAAGAGCTTTCAGAGAAATATGATGTACCTATTCCATGCTATGGTCATGCGGGCGATGGGAATTTGCATCCCACCCCTATAAAAAATCCAAAATTTTTAATGAATGAGTGGTATGAAAAGTTAAATGCATTACTTCCGGAGTTATATAAAGCAGCAATTGAACTTGGAGGGACAATTAGCGGTGAACATGGCATAGGAAGTAAACGTAATACGTATATGTCAATGGCATTAGAGCCGGCACAGATTGAAATGATGAAAAATATCAAAAAAGCCCTTGATCCCAACTTAATTTTAAATCCCGGAAAACTATTCTAAAAAAATATCACGAGGTAAAATTAAAGTTGAAAAAACAAAAGATTATTTTAGGTAATAAAATTATAACGCCCTTAAAAATAATAGAGAACGGTATTATTGTAATTAATGATGGTGTAATTGAATATGTTGGAGAGGGAGAGAGCAGAGATTTAACTTCATATGACAATATTTATAAAGGCGAATATATTGTTCCAGGGTTTATAGATATTCACTGTCATGGCGGTAATGGATATGATACCATGGATTCAACATATGAGGCATTAAAGGAGATTAGTAAATTTAAAGCAAAAAATGGCTGTACAGGTTTTTTAGTCACAACGGTTACATCTTCAATAAAAGACACCTTCAAAGCCCTTAATAATATTTGCGAGTATAGTAAGCAGTCTCCGAAAGAAGGTGCTGAAATACTTGGAGTCCATCTGGAAGGCCCCTTTATTAATACAATGCAAAAAGGTGCCCAAAGGGAAGATTTAATAATACCTCCATCTGTAGAAGTAATGAAGAAATTTATTAAAGAATCAGGTGGATTAATAAAAATTGTAACTTATGCACCCGAACTGGATACAGGTTTTAAATTTACATCTTTTCTTAATGACAATGGAGTTATTCCCTCTGCAGGACACAGTTTTGCAGATTATGAAACTATAATTTCTGCTATTAGACTTGGATTAAAATCATCCTCCCACATATTTAATCAGATGAAAGGAATTCATCACAGAGAACCGGGAACTGTTGGAGCAATTCTAACCGAAAAAAATCTATTTGCGGAGATAATTGCAGATTGTATTCATGTCCATCCGGCAATTGTTAATTTACTCGTTAAGGCAAAGGGTGTAGATAAAATAATTCTCATAACAGATGCTATGAGAGCAGCTGGTTTGCAGGATGGGACATATGACCTTGGAGGCTTGAAGGTTATAGTTAAAAATAGTGAAGCCCGCCTTGAGTCTGGAAATCTGGCCGGGGGTACTTTAACAATGAATAGGGCAGTTAAAAATATGGTAGAAAAAATGAGTATAAGTATAGAAAAATCAATCAGAATGGCCTCACTAAATCCTGCTCAACTTTTAGGTTTGGATAAATACAGAGGCTCTTTGACTCCTGGTAAACGGGCAGATATTGTCGTTTTAGATGATAATTTTAATGTTATTTATACAATTAAAAAAGGAAAGGTAATTTATAGTAAAGATTATGGAAATTAAACCAATAAGTTCATATGATGAGATGAGTAAATTAGCAGCTAAAATGGTTGCAAAGCAGATTAAAGATAAACCGAACACTGTGTTAGGTCTTGCTACCGGAAGTACGCCCGAAGGGATGTATAGAGAGTTAGTCAAAATGCATAAAGAGGGCGATTTAGATTTATCGCAGGTGATAACATTTAATCTTGATGAATATTTAGGAATATCTCCTGATCATCCACAAAGTTATCACTACTATATGCACGAGAATTTTTTTAACTATGTAAACATTGAAGAAAAGAACATCCATATACCTAAAGGTGATGCCAAAGATCCTGTTCAGGAATGTCTGAATTACGAAGAAGAAATCGAGAAAGTCGGAGGAATTGATTTACAAATTCTTGGAATTGGGATAAATGGTCATGTAGGGTTTAATGAACCTGATATTAATTTAGAAGCGAAAACTCATGTCATACAACTTTCTGATGATACAATTACAGCAAATTCCCGATTTTTCGAAAGTTTAGATAAAGTTCCCAAGAAAGCAATAACTATGGGAATGGCAACGATAATGAGATCAAAAAAAATTATTCTTATGGCCTGGGGGGCAGAGAAGAAAAAACCAATTCTAAAAGTTACATCGGGACATATTGCTACTGAAGTCCCCGCTTCATTATTACAAGTCCATAATGATGTGATTTTGATAGTGGATAAAAAGATTTATCCATCTTCTACAGTAACTAATTCGCTTTCCTATCCAGAAAAGATATGATTGATAGTAGTAATATTATAAATATATAAATACAGCCTCTCCTTGTTGACATTTCCAAATATTTCCTATTCCTATATTTATAGATCGTTTTATTGATAATCCGAATTAATATTCGGATTTTTTAGTTTTTGAGATAAAAAAGAAGGATAATTAGTGGGGAATGTAGAATGTTTATATTATGAGAAATTTAAGGGACTGCTTCAGCTATTGAGGAACCAGAATATAAAAGGAATTTAAATTGAACAAGAAGGATATGAATAGGATTATTACCAGGCCTAAAGAAATAGTAAAGAATGAGCGAGTTTTGTATGCCGGGAATCATTACCTGAGCATACCTATCATTGATTGCCAAAATGGTGCTATCAAAAATATAAATGTGGTATCTCTTTCTAATAAAGCTTTGGTAGAATTACAAGGAGAAGCAAATTTATTTACGCCACATTTTTACAAAGAAGGAAAAGAAATTGAAATAGAAAAGATAAATGTCTCTAAAGAGCAGTATTATCTACCCCGTTTAGACTACTTTTTAAAAGGCGGGATAAGAGTAACCGGAAGAATATTTACCGATCTTAAGGAAAAGGGGCTAATTTATAGCTTTGAAAGTTCAGAAGAAATTGATATTTCTTTATTTTTTGATGTAAAAGATGTATGTTTATTACGATTCGATTCTCACAAGATAGACACTAAAAAGATAATAAAAAGAGATAAATGGCTGGGCAATCCGGTAGCTAATATTTTTTCTTCAAAAGTTTCGCTGGCCTTAGCCTTTGGCGGAGATAAAGATTTCGAAGTTGATGACTTTAAAGGAAAACAAACCTTAAATTTAAAGATATCCTGCCAAAATAAAAATTGCTTTTATATAGCTGTAAATTATGACCCAGATGGTGCTTCTGCTACTCTTATTCACTTGAAAAGAAAAGGGTGTAGCGGAATCTACAATGAATTTCTGGATTGGTTGAAGAAAAAAACCATTCCCTATCCTAAAGACCCTGCATTAGAAACCAGGTTAAATGAAAATCTATTTTTTAATTATTTTTACTCTATAGCCAAAGATATGGAGAGCGATAGATATCTGGCATTAACTTCGAGAAGTCCCCGCTATTATGTTTCCGGAGCATTTTGGGAAAGAGATTGTTTTTTATGGTCTCTTCCTGCTATCAAATTGGTTTGTCCTCAATTATATCAACATTTGGCAAGAGAAATGATTCTTCTGCACAGCAAAAATCCCGGGGATCATGCCTATTATATTGATGGTACCGTTTTGTATCCGGGTTTTGAGCTGGATGAAGCAGCCAGTTATTTTATTCTTTTAGATAACCTGGAAGACCATCTTTTTGATGAGATGTTAATAAGAGCTCTGGAAGAAGTATTTGAACGGGTAGAAAGAGAGTATGACCCCCGAACCGGTCTATATAAAACTTTCTTACTCCCTTCTGATGACCCGTCAGATTATCCCCTGGTTACTATTGATAATGTTATTCTATGGCGAGGGTTGCAGAATTTGAGAGATATTTTATTAAAAAAAGGGGAGATAAAAAAGGCACAGCTTATAAATCAAAAAATAGAAAACATCCATAAAGGGATCTATAAATATTTAGTTAAGGAAATAGAAGGGAAGAAAATATTTTTATGGTCTACTGATGGGAAGGAAAATTTCAGATTATATAATGACCCTCCCGGGAGTTTAGGCACTCTTTGTTTTTATAGATTTGTAAATAAAGATGATCCCATATTTAAAAATACTATAGATTATTATTATTCTTCTCAATACCCTTATTACTTTAAAAATGCCAGGATAAATGAATTGGCCTGTGATCACCATCCTAATACCCCTTCAGGGCTGGGGCTATGCGGGAGTATTCTAAATCCATTATTATCAAATGCGGCACTGAAATGGTTAAAAGAAGCGAATATGGACTATGGTCTTCTTGCGGAGAGTTTTGATAAAGATTCAGGAGAAGCTAAGACCGGAGTCGGGTTTGCTTCCGGATGTGGGTATCTGGCTTATTCTCTCTATTATGTCTTGATTAAGGAGGGGAGGGAATGAAGGTAGCTTCAGTAGAATGGAAGAAAAATGAATGGAAAAGGATAGATAAACCAAAGATTTTAGTGGATAAAATAAAAGAATATCTGGAAAAAGCGATAAAAGAACAGGTTGATATAATAGTGTTTCCCGGATTTACGGGGTGTTTTTTTCAACAGCTGAGCTACCCGGATAGGAGTATACAGAGTTTAATAAAGGAAGCAGATTCCACAGAATACATCGAACAGGTTAAAGAATTATCTCGAGAGTGTAAGATAACAATTTGTCCGGGAACTTATTGGCAAAAAGAAAAAAGCAATATCTATCATGAATCCAGTTTGATAATAAATGGAGAAGTCCAGCTTAAACAACGGCAAATTTATTTAGCCCGCTGGGAAAGAGAATTAGAATTTTCCCGGGGAGAAAAGATTGATTTAAGAGAAATAAAAGATTGGAGACTTGCGCTAATAATTTCCACTGATGTTTTTTATCCTCAGGTTTCCAGGATGGCGGCTTTAAGGGGTGCAGAAATTGTTCTATCTCCGGTAGGCTTTATAGGAGAAAAAAATCGAGCTTTACAAGTAAGTGGTATGTGGCAAGAAGCCCAGCAGAATCAATTTTTTGCGGTAGAGAGTGGATTTAATGGATTTCTGGAGGAGCAAAGTTTTTGGGGAGAATCGGTCATTTATGCCCCTTTGGAAATAACTGAAGAGGGAGATGGATATTTAGAGAGAAGTAGTGGACAACAAAGTTTAATAATTGCTGAGTTGGATAATGAGCAGAGAAGAAAAGTAATTTCAAAATTTGATGTGCTATCCCAATTAAATCGAGAATTTTATCAGCAGATGAAAATGTTTAGAGGAAGATGAGTGCCGTGAATATAGAAGTCTTGATAGAAAAATGGTTTAATAAAAAAATATCTTTAGAAAGAATAGGAAAATATTATAAACAATTAAGGATAAAAGAAAGAAGACTTTCAGAAAATATTAACCTGGAAAACATTCGAGTTTCCTGTGTTCAAAGGCAGATTCATCCGGTAAATAGTATAGAAAAATATATAGATATACTTTGTGGTTTTGTAGACCAAGCTGTAAAAGAGGGTAGTCACCTGATTATCTTCCCCGAATATAACTTTTTTGATTTATTCGGTCTAATTCCCGGGTTTAACTTCTTAAATCAAATTCTAAATAAAAAAGCAATAAAGGCAAAAGAAGAAGAAAAAGGATCTCATTTAAAAGGGAGCAATTATTTTCTGACCACTATTTTTAAAGGAGTTGCCAAGCCAATAGAGGCGGGGATTAAAAGAATTGTTTCTCTGTTAGCAAAGGAATATGGAATATATATTTATACCGGAAGTTATATTTTAAAGGAGAAAGAAGAAATTTATAATGCCGGTTCTCTTTTTGGCCCTGATGGAAATTTAATAGGAACTCAAAAGAAAATACACCTTACTGATTTCGAGGTTAAAATAGGAATAAAAAGAGGTAATAAAATGGAGATTTATTCTTTGCCTTTTGGTAAGGTGGCATGCCCCATTTGTATGGATGCCACTTACTTTGAGACTTTCCGTATTGCCAGAGAGATAGGAGCAGATATGGTTATTTTACCTATTGCTAATTTAGAAGAATATACTATATGGAAAGCCCTCAGAGGAATCTGGCCGAGAGTGCAAGAATCATATCTGTATGGTTTAAAATCCTCATTAAATGGATGGATTGCCGGGATGCATTTTACAGGAAAGGCCGGAATATTTGCTCCCTTATTAATGACTGAAGGAAAAGATGGAGTTTTATCTTTATCTCCCTCTTATGAGGGAAATCACCTGATAACAGCCAATCTAAACATAAAGAAATTATATGAAGCAAGAGAAAAAGCAGAGTATCACGAAGATAAGAATGCTAAGTTTGAAAAAAAATATATTGAAAGAACCTATAGTATAAATTAATAATAAATTTTTTAAGAAAGGAGAAAGAGATGGAAGAATTTAAAGGCAAGAGACTTTTTCTATATAACCTATCCACAGCAGGATGGGTATTGTTAGATTCGATCTGGTTAACTTTTGCTATAGCCTTTCTACTTCCCCCCAAAGAGAAGGTAGCAGAAGGTATGATTTCTTTTATTTCGAATGAGAGATTTTTGGGAATTATTACTGTGTTAGGAGCAGTGATGCTCTTTGGAAGGATAATAGATGCTGTTGCAGATCCCTTGGTAGCCTCCTGGACTGATCGTTCCACCTCAAGATTTGGGAGAAGGAGATTGTTCCTTATTATGGGCGGACTTCCTCTGGCATTATCTACAGTTCTGATATTTTTCCCACCTGTAGTCCATACTTCCTTCATTAATGGTATCTATCTGGCAATTGTTTTTGGTTTCTACTTTTTTTTCTTTACTGTATATGTCGTTCCCTATCTTGCCCTAATTCCTGAACTCGGTCATAATGAAAAAGCTCGAATTGGTATTACCACAGCTCAAGGATACTTCTCTCTAATTGGTTCAGCAGTAGTGATGATTGGCGGACCTTTTCTTTTGACTTTATTTATGCAGAACACTGATTATGTAGGGTCTTACCGGAAAATGGTTATTTGTCTGGCTATTTTTGGAGCTATATTATTATATGCAGCTGTATTTGCGGTAGATGAGAAAAGATTCTCCAATGCCAGACCCAGTAAGGTTCCCCTTGTTGATTCCTTTAAAAAAACAGTGAGGAATAAGGCTTTTATTATCTACCTTTTTGCCAATATGTCTTTATGGTTTCTTTTTAATATTGTCCGCTCATCTGCCATACCTATTGTAATTACTCTGATGGGTGCTGATGAGGCTTTTGCCAGTAATATGTTTACTATCCTCTTTATCATTGCGGCTATCTGTTTTCCGGTTGTGGGATTTTTGGCGAGGGTTCGAGGAAAGAAAGTTATTATGATTATAAGTCTTGGTTTATTCTCAATATTTTCTATTTTTCTATCCCTCACCGGTCTGACCCCGGTCAATCCCAAGACATGGGGACTTATTTTTGTAGGACTTATGGGCTTTCCTGCAGCAGTTCTAATGATTATTCCTAATGTAATACTTTCTGAACTTTGCGATGTTGATTATAAAAAAACCGGAGAGAGAAGAGAAGCTATGTATTTTGGGGTCCAGGGTTTCTTTATGAAACTCAATTTAGGACTTTCTACCGCAAGCCTTGCTCTTTTATATTCTATTTTCGGGAAAGACATCAGCAACCCCCTGGGAGTAAGATTAGCTCCGGTATTAGGGAGTATAGTAGCCCTTTTAGGGCTTATAATTATGACCCGATATCCGGAAAAGCAGATTAAAGATTTATTATCAAAATAATTTTATAAAATATTGCTAGGTTTATAATTCTCAGCAAGAGAAGAATTCTATCATTCCCGCTCCACTTATGTCATTCCCGCGGAAGCGGGAATCTACCTTTAATAATATTTTCTATTAAAAAGAAAGATTACTTAATGGAAAGAAGTAAAGAAATGTTTGTCTCAAAAAAAGGAATTTTATTTTTATGTACCGGAAATTCCTGCCGTAGCCAGATGGCGGAAGGGTTTGTTAAAAAAATGCTTCCCGAAAATATGGAAATCTTTAGTGCGGGGCTGGAGCCAAAAGGTGTACATCCTATGGCGATAGAAGTAATGCAAGAAATAGGCGTTGATATCTCTCATCAGAAATCAAAAAATATTTCAGAGATTCCTATTGATAAAATAGATTTAGTGGTTACTTTATGTGGAGATGCTGCTGAACGATGTCCAGTTTTACCAGGTAAGGTTGAAAGGATTCATTGGGAAATAGAGGACCCTGCCAAAGCTCAAGGAAGTGAAGAAGAAATTGCCAAAGTATTCCGAAAAGTTCGGGACAATATTAAATCCTATATAATTAGTTATTTACTTATGAAATAGAAAATAAAAATGTATATAAAAAAGCCAAACCTACAATTGTATTAATAAAAGATAAAATTTCGAAAAGTCATTATAAAATAAACCAAAGAATTTTTTTAATAGGTTTGGCTTTTTAATGATATGTCTCTATTTAATTTTACCCAACACTACTTTCATTCCAGAGAGTTCTTTCTGCACCTCTGCAAAGCGCAGGGAGGAATATTCTCTGTTTTGCTGATTTAGTGTGGTGATAGTATTGTGAATCTCTTTAGTGTTCTCCAGGACTTGCCGATATCCTTCTTTCTGAGCAACTACTATCTCCTGCATAAATTTATCAATTCGAAAGATTAAGAGTATCGATAGGGCGATAGGAAAGCCCTGATTAGCGATGATGTTTGATAATATTTCAACATTCATTATTCCACTCCTCTTACAATATTCCGATTAAGCGATTAAATTGGTTGCCAAGTTAACCAGTATACCCGTTAACCAGTCTACCAGTTTATCAGTTCCCCCTTTATGCTGACGGGCTTGATAAATCAAACTCCTACATTTGCCTAAACATCTATAGACAGGCGAGACGCCTGTCCTACTAACGACTAATTTATTCCCTCCATCTGGTTCTTTTGGTAGGTCGGACATCCAGGTGCAAAAAATTCTTCTTCTCGTAAAATCCTTAAAAGATATAGCAGAATATCTTGGTGTACATTATTCTACAGTGAGTAGAGCAATTAAAAGGGTCGAGCAGGAAGATGAAAAGTGGCATTGCAAGACCTGACCCCTTATGTTCGAACTCCTCTTTTTTCCAGTTTAACCTTCCGACCCTTCCTCCCATATTCTCCACATCGGCCAGACTAAGACTGGTGCAGTAACTGCTCTTATAATCCCCGTTGTCAGATACATATTTATCACCTGATAAGATTACATTTTTAAAAGGCAGGTTTATTCCCATAGCCAGGGTAGTAGTGGCGCAGATTATTTTTATTTCACCTTTTTTCAGATATGATTCAATCAGGTTTCTTTCTTCCCAGGAAAGGTCAGTATTATGATAGGCGATACCTTTTTCCAATAGGTATAAAATTCATCACGAGACCTGGTCTCCTCCAGCCGGGAGAGCTTAGCAATGGCTTCTTCTGCCCTCGGAGCATCTATCTCTTCTGCCAGCCATCCCGCCCACTTTCGGGTCTCTTTCTTAGAAGGCTTAATAAGTTCGGTTTTTCTCTATCACCTGATAAGACTAGAATCATAAGATTCAGTCGGTTTGAGAAAGGGACTAATTACTTTGAATTCTTGGGTTTTGAATTCCGTTGGGGTACCAGCCGCAAGGGCAAAGATATAATTAAACGGAGAACCTCAAGGAAGAAATTACTATCAAGCTTGATAAAATTTAGCCTCTGGTGTCGTAAATGCAGAAATCTTCGTCTTAGGGTAATCTTTAAACTACTTAATGCCAAACTAAGAGGCTATTATAACTATTATGGAGTTATCGGTAACTTTACGAGTTTGCAAGAGTTTTTCCGCCAAGCGATGAAAATCTTATTTAAGTGGTTGAATCGTCGTAGTCAGAAACGTAGTTTCTGCTATAATATATTTAACCAGATTACAAAATTCTATAATATTGAGAAACCTAGAATTACGGAGTTTTCTTATCAGTTTAAATCTTATTAGTTTTTCTTTTACGGAAGCGAGTATTTCTGAAGGGCCCAGTGCGGTAATTCCGCACGCTGGGATCTGTGCGGGGGCAGTCGGGTAACTGGTTGTCCTACCGTGACAATCTATAATAGGATCTGAGGAGTTCCTGCCCGGATGGTTGAGGCTTTAGGTATTATTATAGATAGACGCCCTAAAGGAAGACCTCGTAAAACGGAAAATTAAACTATAGAAAAAATAGGATATGTCTCTATTTACTATTATTGAAGGATTTATTTAAAAGAATCAAATGTATTTTGTCAGAATAAAGATTTGACCCTAATAAATATTTGAATATGAATACGGATAAAATTAATTATTTCTCAATAAAATGACAGAGGCAATGAAGAGAGTTGAATAAATATTTGAAAAAAGGAAGTAAAAAAATTACAATAAATAAGTAAATTTTATAAATTCAATTAAAATAAAAATACTAAAAAATAATGTTGAGAGGTTAGAACTAATGGGATTAGATCTGAAGAATAATAAAAAATCTAATCAATATTTTTGGTTGATTTTTATTATCTATTTATTAACCATTGTTTTATGGTTGTATGTTTTTGAAATAAAAAAAACCTTTGATATCGAGGATGTCTTTTTTGAAGGAATGTATTTACTCGCTGTCCTGGTATCCTTACTGTTTATCAAAAGACTGAACTTATTGGTACTGAATATTGGGTGGGGCTTGTTTACCTGGGGATTGATTATAGATTTTCTGGATGAATTTACCAAGGAACCGGAATTTTTTGACACTATTCTGGAAGGTATCATCACTATCACGGGATTATTGATTATTGCCTACGGCTTTTATATTCATTATTTTCAACAAAAAAGAATTGAAAAAAAATTAAGTTATTTGGCTGATCATGACAGTATCACCGGTTCCTATAATCGTCATTATTTTACCAGGACAGCGAAACAGGAGATAGATCGTTCCAGGCGCTATGGTCATACCATCGGATTTATGATGCTTGATATTGACCGTTTTAAAGAGATTAATGATCGCTTTGGTCACCAGCAGGGAGATAGGATATTAAAAAAAGTAGCACTATTTTTAAAAAATCAGTTGAGAACTGTTGATAAAGTGATCCGCTATGGTGGGGATGAATTTTTAATTGTCCTCCCGGAATCGAGAGAGGAATTGGAGAGTGTAAAAGAGAGATTAATACGACAGCTGAAAAAGCTAAATATTGATGAAATCATGACTGGTTTCCCTCTTTCATTATCGATTGGGACTGCACTGTGGAAACCGGACAAAACGGAAAGCCTAGAAGATATCCTTAGTCTTGCTGATCGGCGGATGTATCAGGAAAAAAGAAAAAAGACTGTTAATCAGGAAAAGAAAAAGTAAAATAAATGTTTAAATAAATAGGTGCCTACATCCTATTTTCTTAGACAATTAATATTTTACTTTTAAATTAAATAAATAAGGCCGTCCCTTGTCCCATTTATTATGTAAATTATTTTATAAATAAACATATAACTAAAGCAGAGAAGTATAGCTTTCCCTGGAAAATAAAATAATGGAGGGTTATTATGAATAAAAAAGTAAAATTATACGGACTTCCAACTTGTCCTGTTTGCAGGAGGACTAAAAAATATTTAGATGATGAAGGTATTGACTATGAATATCTGGATGTCTCCATAAATCACGTTGCCAAAGAGATGATTGTAAAATCTGGCCAAAAAACTGTACCAGTAATCGAAATTGAAGGGGAAATTATAATTGGATTTGATAAAACTAAAATTGAAAAACTTCTAAAGGGATAAAATATGAAAAGAATTTATGATTTGAAAATTATTGGAGCGGGAGCTGCTGGCATTACCGCTGCTGTATTGTTGCCCGGAGTGGAGATATTCAAAATTATACAGGCTATCAATTTATTTCTGGACCGGAACTAGCTGAAAAATTTGAAGAGCATATGCGTAAGATGCTACTTTACAATTGATGAAGATTGCCAATTATGTATATATTATAAATATTGCCGATTACCTTGCCGGGGACGAAATAATGCAGGAGAAAATCAAGATAAGATATACATCACTCAGGTTAGCAAGCGGGATATCAGACGAATTAAAAGCCCTTTGGATTTTAGGAACTGGATGAAAGAGGTATAAATGGATATTATTTCAATTATATTTATAGCATTTGGATTAGCAATGGATGCTTTTGCTGTATCTATCACCAGCGGATTAACCATAAAACACTTAAGAATCAATGATGTCTTAAAGATCGCAATATTTTTTGGATCATTTCAGGCCATTATGCCATTAATCGGGTGGTCAGCAGGACTGGGTTTTCGAAATTTCATTTCAGATATTGACCATTGGATAGCCTTTGGACTTCTATGTATAATAGGCTGTAAAATGATTTATGAATCATCTAAAATGGAAGTAAACAACAAGAAAATGGATCCACTGAATGTTTATGTTTTGCTGATGTTATCCATTGCAACAAGTATAGATGCTTTGGCCGTTGGTCTAAGCCTGTCATTCTTAAACATTTCTATTGCACTACCGGCAATAATAATTGGAGTTGTAACATTTTTACTATCGATTTTCGGGGTTTATTTTGGTAATCGATTTGGACATTATTTTGAAAGGAAAATTGAAATAATCGGCGGTCTAATTTTAATTGGTATCGGAATGAGAATATTAATTAATCACTTAACTTAAAGAGTGACAGGAACATTAGGCTAATAATTGTTAATTTTATTTCTTCTACTTTTTTAGCGTTATATCGATTGTAAAAAATTAATGCAATAAATGAATAAATCGAGTATAATAGAAAAATAATAAAAATTTTTTAAAAAATATTTTTCAGCTAAGGAGTAAAAATTGTTGCTATCAGCTTTTTTATTAGAAGCGGTCTTAATATCTTTATCTGGAGTTATAGCTCCCGGACCTGTTACTGCTGTAACAGTAAGCAAAGGGACTAAATCTCCTCATGCCGGAGCAATTATTGCCCTGGGACATGGTATTGTAGAAATCCCCTTAATGATTCTGATACTTTATGGTTTTGGTGATATATTAAAAATTACTTATATTAAAGCGATAATAGGTTTAATTGGTGGCTTATTTCTCCTGAAGATGGGTCTTAGCTTACTTAAGGGAATTAAACAAGCAAAAATTGATTCAGCTAATGGTCCAAGTTCTCCCCTGAGGGCTGGAATTATACTCACTCTGGCTAATCCTTATTTTCTGGTCTGGATGGCAACCATCGGTTCTATTCTTATTTTCCGCTCTTATACTTTTGGATTGCTCGGTTTTACTATCTTTATGATTGCCCATTGGTCATGTGATTTTTTATGGTTATACTTTCTTTCTGCTCTATCTTTTAAAGGAGGGCAGTTTTTTGGCAAAAGACTCCAGCAGATTTTATTTGCAATATGCGGAGTTTTTCTCTTATTTTTTGGTGCTAAATTTATTTTCGATGCAGCGAAAATAATCTTTCCTTTCTAAATACCTAAAATGATTTATTTCTTCAGCCGAAAATTTGTTGGGTTAACTAATACAATCTTCTCGTAACATAAAAAATAAATGGAAAATCCTTTTTGTAATTCTTCTAATACAGATAAATCTGTATTAGAAGAATTCAAAAGATTGTATTTTTTATTTTTTTGAGCTATAATTTTTTTAGAATAAACTAAATACTTAAATATAAACAGTTTAAGGGAAGAGTGGTGAAAATCCACCGCAGTCCCGCTACTGTAATGGGAGACGAAAGCTGTAAGGGCCACTGTTAAATAATTTCTACTTTAGCGTTAGATGGGAAGGCACAGCAATTAGGTTGACCCCTGAGCCAGGAGACCTGCCTGTTTATAAATATAAAATCACCTCTTCGTGGAGAAAGAGGGTGATATTTTTTATTTTAATTTGAAAACAATTCTAATTAGATGGCTTTTTTAATCTTATTTATGTATAAATCCTACCAGGGTGCTAAGAAAGGGAGAGTATTTATAGAAATGGCAATAAAATTATTTTTAATTCGTCACGGAGAAAGCTACAGTAATGTCCAGAAAAAATTTTCTGGTTTTCAGGATGTAGATTTGACTAAAAAAGGTATATGGCAAGCAGAGAGATTAGCATATCGCTTAAAAAAAGTACCAGTAGATGCAGTTTATTGTAGTGATTTAAAAAGAGCTATTCATACTGCAGACATAGTTTTTGGAAATAGAGATATAGATATGTTAATAAATCAAAATTTACGGGAAATGAATTTTGGAATTTGGGAAGGTATGACATTTGAAGAAATTAAATTAAAAGAAGGAGCCAAATTTACTTCCTGGATGGAAAATCCCGATGAAAAAAGCATTATTCCTCAAGGAGAGAACTTAGCTATTTTGAACGAAAGAGTTATGACCGAAGTAAATAGGATATTACAAGAACATAAAAATGAAGATAAAGATAAAAATATAGCTATAGTCTGTCATGGTGGAGCTATCCGAATTATTCTGTGTAACGCTTTAAATCTTGAATTAAAAAATCTGTGGAATATAAAACAAAAATCAACTGCTTTGAATATTATAGATTATTATGATAATAGAGGATTTATTTCTCTATTAAATGATACTTCTCATCTTGAAGATTGGTGGGAAAACGGATTAATAAGGGGGGAAAGAGATGAATAAAAAAATAGGAGAAATTATTCATAAAATTGAACCAATTAATTTTAATCTAATGGAAAAAGCACAAGAAAAATTAGACAATCTTACCAAACCTCGGGGCAGCTTAGGAAAATTAGAGGATTTTGCCAGGAGGATAGTAGGAATATCCAGAACTCTTTCTCCGATAATTAAAAGAAAAGTAATTTTTGTGATGGCTGGGGATCATGGAGTTGCTCATGAAAAAGTTAGTGCTTTTCCGCAGGAAGTTACTTTTCAAATGGTATATAATTTTATTCGAGAGGGAGCAGGTATTAATGTATTAGCCAGACATATAGGAGCAGAGATTTTAGTGGTGGATATGGGTGTGGCTAAAGATTTTCCCTTGGAAGAGGGTATAATAAGAAAGAAAATAGCTTATGGAACGAATAATATGGCCAAAGGACCGGCTATGAGTAGAGATGAGGCAGAAAGAGCAATAATTGCAGGGATTGAAGTGTTTGAAGATGAATTAAACAGAAAAGGAATCGACATTATAGGATTAGGGGAAATGGGAATTGCCAATACAACTCCTAGTAGTGCTATAGTAGCCTGCTTGACTAAATCTAAAGTTGAAGAAGTCACCGGCCGAGGGACCGGGATAGACGAAAACCAACTTAAAAATAAAATAAGAGTTATTAAAGAAGCGATAGAAGTTAATCATCCTGAGCCGGAGAATGGACTTGATGTTTTGTCTAAAGTGGGAGGATTTGAAATTGGAGGGTTAGTAGGTTGTATTTTGGCTGCTGCTTCCCATCGAGTTCCCATTGTAATTGATGGTTTTATTTCTTGTGCGAGCGCCTTAATCGCGATTAAGTTAGCTCCTTTGGCAAAAGATTACATATTTGCGAGTCATAATTCGGTGGAAAAAGGGCATAAAATTGCCCTGAAATATATAGGGAAAATTCCAATGTTTGATCTTGATATGCGGCTCGGTGAAGGAACCGGTGCTGCTTTGGGTATCAGCTTTATTGAGGCCGGGGTTAAAATATTAACTCAAATGGCTACTTTTGCCGATGCTGGGGTAGATAATAAAAGCTCATAAATTAGTCGTTAGTGAATAGTGAATAGTCGTTAGTATTGCGTGAAGAAAATTAGGAGTCAGAGGTAGGGGTTCGATTCATCGAACCCGAATGATGACGAGGCGGAGAGGAAAAAGATAGATTCCCGTTTCCACGGGAATGACAAAGCATGAAATACAGGAATGACAAAAAAGAACACGGGAATGACAGATAAAG
>DMCY01000094.1 GCA_003451675.1 Candidatus Atribacteria bacterium | reverse complement strand
CGGGAATGTTTTTGTATTAAAGGTTTTAAGGCCTTATTTTGCAAGGTTATCTCTACACTGGGTATTTTGGATAGTAATAAATTTAATTTTTTATTGTTCGTATCTGTATTATTTTTCAATTAGTAAGATTATCTCCTTTGGTGGTTTTGAAGTTAAAAATTAATGGCGGGAGGGGTGGGAATCGAACCCACCGCGGCAATTGCATTAATTACCGCCCACGGATTTGAAGTCCGCAAGGCCCACCAGAGCCTATCCGCTCCCTTCTAATTTTGCTTTTTAAGATATTTTCTATTTTTATTATAAATTGTATTGCAAAACTTTACAAGAAAATATATTAAAGTATCGAGTAAAAACAGTATCGAGTTAAGAAAGAGAAAGGAAAGTTAAGAAAAAGGAGACAAAGACGAAATACAAAAGCCAGAAAAAATTAGTATTGCGCTAAGAAAAAGAGAGAAAGAAAAAATAAGAAGTATAATTATTCTTTATTTATTTTAGAAAAAAAGAGGAATTTTGCAAATTTTATAGAATATAAATAAAGTGTTATAATTTTGATAATTAAGAAAAATTAATTTACTGATTATAGGCAGTAAATGCATAAAAGAAAGGGGGTTTAATATGAAAATAGGATTATATAATCTGGTTTCAGAAGTGCATAATGAAAGCGTTATTAATAAAACCTTGAAGGGCTTTATAACTGAAATTGAAGAAAAATTGGGTGAGAAGTTTGAAAATATAAACTTAGCGGACTTTAACCGTAAAGATTATTTCCCTCTTCTCTTTATTAAATCTGGGGGAGTTGAGGGGAAGTTCAAACAAATTTTTAAACAGGTCAAGGGACCTTACCTGCTTTTATCCAGTGGATTACATAATTCTTTTGCCGCCTCTTTGGAGATTGCCTCCTTTTTAAAACAGAAAGGAGAAAAAGTAGAGATAATCCACGGAGAAAGTGGTTATATCGCCAGGAGGATAAAAGAAGTCAGTAAAATATTTAAAGTGAAAAGAAGGTTAGCTTCAACTAAATTAGGAGTTATCGGCAAACCATCCGATTGGCTTATAGCCAGCGAAGTAGATTATAAGAAGGTAAAAGACAATTTAGGAATTTCATTAATTAATATTAAAATGGACGAACTGGTTAAAGAAATTGACCGGGATCACAATTTTACCCATCCCAAATTAAATGATATTAAAAATAAAGGCTTTGATAGTAAATCAATAGATGGAGCATTAAAAATCTATAGCGGGTTTAAAGCCATTGTAAACAAATATAAATTTGATGGCATTACCGTAAGATGTTTTGACCTGCTGGAAATTTATAAAAATACCGGTTGTCTCGGTCTCTCTTTGTTAAATGATGGAGGAATTATGGGTGGATGCGAAGGGGATATTCCCGCTCTTATATCTATGGCCATTCTGCATTATTTGACCGATGAGCCTGTTTTTATGGCTAATCCCTCCAGCATTAATATTGAAAAGAATGAAATAATTTTAGCTCACTGTACTTTGCCCTTAAATATGCCTGATGAATTTTATTTAAAAACTCACTTTGAATCAGGTTTAGGAGTGGGCATAAAGGGAGTCATAGAGGAAGGGGAATCCACTATTTTTAAACTTTCCCGAGATGGTAAAGAATATTTCGTGTCCGGAGGAGAAATAATTGAAAATTTAAATAGCGAGAATTTATGCAGGACTCAAATAAGATTTAGAATGAATGAGGGAATTAAATATTTTTTACAAAATTCTCTGGGTAATCATCATCTGATTTGCAAAGGAGATTATAATAAGCTGGTAGGAGAATTCTTTAAATGGTAAAATAATGATATAAAATAATCATGCAAGAAATTTAGGTTATGTAAAAAATAGGATGTGTGTTCCTATTTTTTTAAGGAGGAGAATTATGGGAGATGTTATGAGGCCAGTTCCCTTTAAGCAATTACTTTGTTGGATAACTGAAGAATATCGATCGCAGTGGACGATTTTTGGCATACCTGAATCTCAATTTTTTATTAAGGAAAATGAAAAAAGTATTCAGATATTTGATGAAACCTGTGCTACCCCTATAGGACCTGCAGCAGGCCCTCATACCCAGTTGACCCAGAATATTATTGCTGCCTATCTGGTTGGGGGACGTTTTTTCGAGCTTAAGACTGTACAAAAACTTGACAGTCTGAAATTTGAGAAGCCCTGTATCGATGCCCGAGATGAGGGCTACAATACCGAATGGTCTACCGAACTTTCCCTGGAGCAGGCATACAACGAGTATGTTAAAGCATGGGTATTGCTTCACTTCATAGAAGCAGTTTTTGATATGCGGGTTACTGCAAAACAATCTTTTATTTTTAATATGAGCGTTGGCTACGATCTGGAGGGAATTAAAACCCCCGGCATGGATTCGTTTATTAATAGTTTAACCGATGCCTCCGGACATCCGTTATTCAAGCGTTACTTAGAGGAATTAAGTTCTTTTATTCGGGATACAAACTTTTCAGAAGTTCTGCACCTTAAAGGGAAGGTTAAAAGCCCGGAAAATATTTCCAGGACAATTTCTCCGTATATTGCCCGCTCTGTAACTCTCTCTACCATGCACGGATGCCCCCCGAAAGAGATAGAATCTATCTGTAAATATCTTATGGAAGAAAAAAGACTCCACACTTTCGTAAAATTAAACCCGACCCTCCTTGGCTATAAATTAGTTAGAAAAATATTGGATGAGCTTGGATTTAATTATATAAATATTAAAGAATCTACCTTTACCAATGACTTGCAATGGGATGATGCGATAGGGATGCTTAAACGACTTTCTAAAGTAGCTACTGAATGTGGTCGTAATTTTGGAGTAAAACTTTCTAATACACTGGGAACGGTGAATACACTTGGTGTTCTTCCCGGAGAGGAGATGTATTTATCAGGACGCATTCTCTTTCCCATTACCATCACTCTGGCTTCCCGTTTATCGCGTGAGTTTGAAGGAACTCTCTCTATATCTTACTCAGGAGGAGCGTCCCAGCTAAATATCCTTCAGATTTTTGAAACGGGAATCAAACCGATTACGATAGCAACTGACCTCTTAAAGCCGGGCGGTTATATGAGAATGGCAGAAATAGCCCGAAAATTAGAACCAATAGTTGAAGAGAGAAGACGGCCCGAGGTTATCGATGTAGAAAAGCTTGACCGATTAGCCGAAGAGGCCCTTCGGGAGAATTATTACCGGAAAGATTGGAGAGGTACGAAGAAAGTTTTCATTGACCGGGAATTACCCCTGACTGACTGTTATATAGCTCCCTGTGTTCTTTCCTGTCCTATTCATCAAGATATTCCTGAATACATTCGGCTGGTAGCTGATGGGCAATACAATAAAGCCCTAAAACTTATCTATTTAAAAAACCCTCTTCCTAATATAACCGGACATATTTGCGACCATCAATGTATGTATAATTGTACCCGTCTTGACTATGAAGGAGCGGTAGGTATCCGTGAGATTAAAAGAATTGCTGCTGAGCATGGGAAAGTCGAATATCTTACCAATAACTATAATGTTACCAAAGAGCTTAATATAAAAGTGGCGGTTATTGGAGCAGGGCCAGCGGGGCTGTCGGTAGCTTATTTTCTTGCGAGAAATGGATTTAATGTGACTGTATTTGAAAAACAGGATTCTCCGGGTGGGGTAGTAAGTCATATACTACCTAATTTTAGAATTCCTGTGGCTGCTATTGAAAAAGATATTTTTATTATTAAAGCACTTGGTGTGGATTTCAAATTCGGGGTGTCAGAAGAATTTTCTATTAATGATTTAAAGGATGAAGGATACAAATATATTTTTATCGGAATCGGTGCGGAAGTTTCAAGAAAACTGCAACTAACCGGTGATAATAATAATGTCTATGAATCCCTGGATTTTTTAAAGTCTTTTAATGAAAATTCGGAGATTCTTACTCTTGGGCGAAATGTCGCAGTAATTGGAGGCGGGAATACTGCAGTGGACAGCGCACGGGCAGCCCTGAAGGTAGGTGGAGTCGAGAAGGTTTTTATCGTTTACCGCCGTACCGAAGATGAAATGCCGGCAGACAGGGAAGAGTATGAGCGAGCCCTTGAAGAAGGAGTTATTTTTAAGCCCCTCTTACTGCCGGAATCATTTTCTAAAAGCGGTACTCTGAAATGTCGCAGGATGGCTTTAGGTGCTCCTGATGAAAGCGGTCGCCGGCGCCCTGTTCCCACTGGAAAGAGCGAAGAGATAGCCGTGGATTCGGTAATTAGTGCTATCGGGGAGTATACCGATTCTGAATTTTTATCGGCATGCGGGTTAAAGATTAAAAAAAACAATAGACCGCATGCAAACCCGGAAACCCTTGAGACTAATCTTAAAAATGTTTTTATAGGTGGTGATGCACTTCGCGGTCCTTCAACCGTGGTTGAATCCATCGCCGATGCACGAAAGGCGGTAGAGGCCATTATTAAAAAGGAGATACCAGATTGGAAAGGTTTGGATAAGAATTTTAAACTGGCCTTCGATAAGAAACAGCAGATTTCAGAGATTTACAATAAAAAGGGCCGTCTCGTTCCTACGGTAATATCCGAAGATGATAGGGTAATATCTGAAAATGAAGCAGGGCGGTGTCTTGAGTGCAACGTTGTCTGTAATAAATGTGTGGATGTATGTCCAAATCGGGCAAACGTGGCTATTGCAATAAATAAGAAAGAGGAGTTTCAGGATGACTGGCAGATTCTTCATCTTGATGCATTGTGTAATGAATGTGGAAACTGCGCTACATTTTGTCCCTATGATGGTAAACCATACAAAGATAAGCTAACCTTTTTCACAACCAAAGAGGACTTTGAGAATAACACTAATAATGGTTTTATGGTTACTGATTTTAGGAGTAGTCGGTTGGTAACTTTAAGGTTACAGGATAAACTATGGAAATTGAAATTCAGTCAAGATGGCCAATTAATACCTGCAAAATCTCAATATCCGAAGGGTCATAATATTAGTGAGATTCGGGAGGTCTTCGCGATAATAAGTACAGTTTTAAAAAATTACAGTTATTTAATTTAATTTTAAAATTAACCATTCATACCGATAGTAATGTAATTTTGACTTTACCAGTATCATTCTAATATCTTATGTCATTCCCACGAAGGTGGGAATCTAGAATAATATTTAAAGATACATTCCCGTTTCCACGGGAATGACAAAAAAGAGTGCCTTGAAATAATATTTTTCTTTTGCGCAATACGCAATACTAATTACTATGACTTGGCAAGAGGGTTTTGTAGGTGGTAAAATATATATCGGATCAGGAGGTGGAGGATTTAACTTATGGAAGAATCATTCGGAGATTTAAAGAAGAGCCAAAAAACATACCAGAGGACCGTCCCCTGTCAGTATTTTGCTCCCCAGAAAATAGAGGAAGCACTGGAAATTTTATCTAAATATGGAAAAGAAATTAAAATAATTGCCGGGGGGACTGACCTGCTAGTTCAATATTATGACCGACTTTATGAGATAAACAATTGGTTAGATTTAAAAAATATTAAAGAATTAAAAGATATTAGAATCAATAAAAATCAAATGGAAATTGGAGCGATGGTTACCCATACTCAATTAGAAAAATCCAAAGACATTAAAAAATACTTTCCAGTTTTAAGCCAGGCTGCTGCGGATATCGGTTCTCCCCAAATAAGAAATCGAGGCACTATCGGTGGAAATATTGTTAATGCCTCTCCAGCCGGTGATCTCTTAGCCCCCTTAATGGCCTATAAGGCGAAATTTAAATTACTCTCTGGCAAGAAAGAGACATTAGTTGCTGCCGAGAATTTTTTTCTTGGTCCCAAGAAGACCATTTTAAGACCAGATCAATTGTTAACTCAAATAATCCTGCCTCTTCCCAAGAAAGAGACCTACGGTTGTTGGATTAAAATCGGTAAGAGAAAAGCCTTAATTATTGCTACCATCACCCTCGCTCTGGTAGTAGAAATGGATGAAGACAATAAAATCGTTAAAGATGTAAGAACCTGTCTTGGCTCTGTAGCCCCAACACCGATTGAAATTAAAGAAATTAGAAACAAGATGGTGGAAAAAAAATTTAATCAATTAGATTTTGCAGAATTAGGGCAAATAGTTGAAGATAAGATTTCTCCTATTGATGATATCAGGGGAACGAGAGAATATCGTAAAGATATCGCTAAAAATATAATGATTAATGCCTTAGAAGAAATAGATTCAGCCCGGAGGTCGTATAAATGAGTAAATTAACCATAGAACTAACTATTAATGGTAAGAAAAGAGAAGTGGAGACCACTCCATCTACCCGTTTATTGGATCTTCTAAGAGATGATTTACATCTAACCGGAACTAAGGGGGGATGTGGAAAGGGTGAGTGTGGGGCTTGTACCGTAATTATGAATGGTGAATTGGTAGCTTCCTGTTTGGTGTTGGCGCCTCAGGCTGATGGGGCAGTTATTACCACTATCGAGGGGATAGGAAACGGAGAAAATTTGGACCCAATTCAAGAAGCTTTTATAGAGACGGGAGCAGTTCAATGCGGGTTCTGTACTCCGGGAATGATATTAGCTACCAAAAAACTGTTAGAAGAGAATACTCATCCCAGAGAAGAAGAGATTAAACGGGGTATCTCCGGCAACCTTTGTCGTTGTACCGGTTATCAAAAGATTATCGATGCTATTAAGTTAGCAGCAAATAGATTGTCGAGCAAAGATGGTGGAAGAGGTGAGAAAGATGAGTAAAAGATATGTGGGGGAAAATATACTAAAAGTGGATTCCCGGGATAAAATAACCGGGAAGGCTCAATATCCTGATGATATTTATTTTGATAATATGCTATATCTCAAAATCAAAAGAGCAACTCATCCCCATGCCTATTTACGCCGAATAGATACAAGTAAAGCAGAGAAATTACCGGGAGTAGTTAGGATAATCACTGCTGCTGATATCCCTTGGGTTAAAAATTTTGGTTTAATTATTAAAGACCAACCAGTTTTGGTAGGAGTCGGCCAAAAAATGCGTTATATGGGTGATGCCCTGGCTATTGTTATTGCGGAAACCAAAGAAATTTCTTCTAAAGCAGTTAAATTAATTGAAGTGGGAGTAGAGGAGTTAGAAGTAATATCTGACCCCTTGCGGGCTATGGAGAAAGATGCCCCACTTATTCATAAAGATGGCAATATTCTGGCTACCCATTATTTAGAAAAAGGGGATATAAAAAAAGGTTTTGCTCAAGCTGATGTCATAGTAGAAAATGAATATAGAACAAGTTTTTTAGACCAGGTACCTCTTCAAGTAGAAGCAGGAGTGGGAATTTATGATAAAGAGAGCGAAGTTATTAAACTATGGGTGGCTTCCCAGTGGCTTCATGATACTCAGGCGGATATTGCCCAATCACTTGGATTCCCTAAAGAAAAGGTAAGGATTATTCAACCGGTTATCGGAGGTGCTTTTGGTAAAAAAGAAGATATCTCGGTTCATATCCATCTTGCCTTAGCGGCTATGGATACAAAAAGACCGGTTAAATTAACTTATACCAGAGAAGAGTCGATGATTGCTCAATCAAAAAGACATCCTTTTATTATTCGAATGAAAACCGGTGTTACTAAAAAAGGTTATTTAACTGCCTGGCAGGCGGAAGTAATCGGTGATACCGGAGCCTATGCCTCCAGTGGTCCAGCTGTGGTACATAAAGGTATGTACCATTGTACCGGACCTTATAATGTAGATAATGTCAGGGGTGTAGCTTATACTGTTTATACTAACAATACTTACGCGGGAGCGATGCGTGGTTTTGGTGCTACTCAAATGGCTTTTGCTTATGAATCCCAGATGGATATTTTAGCTCGCAAATTGGGGATTGACCCAGTTCAATTCCGTTTGCAAAATGCTTATAATATTGGTTCTTCTACCCCCAATGGACAGATATTAACCCACAGTGTAGGATTAAAAGAGACCATTAAAAAAGCAGCGGAAATAGCCGGTTGGAAGGGGGTAAAATGAGCATGAAAAAGTATGGTAGGGGAATGGCGACTATTATGTTCGGTTTTGGTTATGGAGAAGGATTTCCTGATCATTCCATTGCTTCAGCAGAAATTGAAGATGGGGGTAAGATTTTGATTAGAACTGCTGCTGCTGATGTGGGTCAGGGTGTTTTAACTACCATTACCCAAATTGCTGCAGAGGTTTTAAAAGTGAAACCGGAAATAATCCAAATTATTCTCGGGGATACTCATTTAACTAAAAATTCCGGCTCTTCTTCCGCAACGCGACAGACATTTTTTACTGGCAATGCAGTTAAAGAAGCTTCAGAAGGATTATTGAGCAATATTTATCATTATGCCAGTATTGAGTTTAGAAGTAATCATGTGGAATTAGGAATAAAAGATGGTTATGTTTTTAGAAATGATAATCCAAATAATAAATTAAGTTACTGGGAATTAGCAGAGAGGGTAAAAGAAAGAGGTGATAGTTTAAAGGCAGAAGCATCTTTTTTCCCTCATACTGATAAACCTGATCCTAAAACTGGGCAGGGTGAAAAAGTTTATGTGGCTTATACTTTTGTCACCCAGGTGATTGAGGTGGAAGTTGATACAGATACCGGTATTGTTCAGGTATTAAATGTATATACTGCGGCAGATATCGGTAAAGCCATAAATCCTCAGAATGTAGAAGGGCAGATAGAAGGAGGAACAGTGCAGGGAATAGGTATGGCCCTAATAGAAGAGCAGGTTATCAAAAAGGGGATTACTTTGAATTCTGATTTGACCGGTTATTTAATTCCCACTTCTATGGATACCCCTCATTTTATTACTCGATTAATAGAAAATGAAGATTCTGATGGACCTTATGGAGCCAAAGGAATTGGGGAACCGGCAACTATTGCCACTGCCCCGGCCATTGCTAATGCTGTTTATGATGCCATAGGAGTAAGAATTTACGACCTTCCTATCACTCCGGAAAAAATACTAAAAGCTTTGAAGGAGAAGAAAAATAAAAAATAAATAGGTAAAAAAAGGGTTTTTAGAAATTATCCAGTATATTGTATATATTAGGTATACTTTTTTAAGAATTATTAAGAATTTAGAACTGTTAAAGAAGAGAGTTAGAGAGATGGTAATAGAAATGTCTAATGTCAAGGGCTGTCCCCTATTGTTTTATTGCACCTTAAAAAACCACCTTCTTTGAAGGTGGTAATGGCTAAAAGGTTTTACCATAAAAACCGATATATATGTTAAGATAAGATATGACTAAATGAAAAAAATTATCTCATACAATCTATCAATGTAAATATCACATCGTCTGGTGTCCAGAGTACCGATACAAGATACTAAAAGTGCGCTATCCAAATATGTAGAACAAACTCTGAGGATGCTGTGTGAATGGAAGGATATAGAGATACTGGAAATGAATGTAAAAGAGGACCATATACATATGATACTTTCCATCCCTCCCAGATTATCCATATCCGAAGTAATGGGAATGCTAAAAGGTAAGACAGCGATAAAACTCTTCAAAAGCTTTCCTGCTCTCAGGAAGAAACCCTATTGGGGAAATCACTTTTGGAGTCGTGGATATTGTGTAAGTTCTATAGGTCTGGATGAGAATAAGATAAGAAAGTATGTAAAGTATCAAGAAGAGAGAGAAAAGAAAGAAGAGAGTGAGCAACAGGAATTTGGCCTCTTTTAGAGGCCTCTTAAACCCACCTGCTTAGCGGGTGGGTTGTTTAGGTATCATCCAAGCCGGTAGAACCATACGTGTTCTTGAAGATCAGGGAAAGCGTTATCGAGGAGCACAGGATGGGAGCCCTTGTTGCACCGAAAAGGGCCATTGAAGAGGAGACAGTATATCTAGCCTAGTATAACAAGCGACTGTTGGAGCCCGGGCTGATGCCAAGAGAGCTCGTGGCGGAGGAACAGATAAAAAGGAAAGTTGGAGGTACTGTAGCATGACAAGGTTAAGACTTGGGTCAGTGTATATCCTACTTTTGGTAGGGATATTATTGATTTCTGGGGTGTACCTATGGGTAAATACTTACAACCACAATGCTCAGACTGAGAGGGCTTTGTCTGAATACGAAGTCGCCCTCGAAAGATATAAACTTGAGAATATTTATTATACCCCCGAAGATATAGTCCATTACGTAAGGATTTGCCAGAACCCTACAGGTTACTTTGTGTTGAACCCTGACCTCATCTTCGAGCCCTCGGAGCTGAACAAGAACACCATGAAGACTACAAGATATTCTGTCGTTGCCCTTGACAAATTGAACTCTATTAATGTCATAAAAGGCAATGCGACGGTGGATTACATCATGAGCAACTATGTCTTCGACATCCAATTTACAAACAACCCTGATATAGGACACGTGAATTATGCTGATTTCGGTTATGATGGCTATGCGGCTTTCAGAACCCTCCCTGATAGTTGTCCAGGGGTAAAAACAACCCTTGACGCTTTGATGGTTCTTGAATCTCTGGATGCTTTGAACGACCCACGCCTCAATTTGACTAGGGTAGAGAACTTCATACTTGCCCATCAGAACCCAGATGGTGGTTTCTGGGACGAGGATTATAGCTCATATGGGAATGAATCGACGCTCAGATGCACTCCCATTGCCATAAGAGCACTTGGCAGGATATACCAGTACCAGGGAAGAGAATTCGATGAACAGTTTAAAAATAACGTGACCCGTTTCATTAGTAGTTGTGTTGATGAAAGTGACGGTGGGTATGCAAACAAACCTGGCGGAGAATCGACAGAAATTTATGGAACATTTCGGGCATTTATCTCCCTATGGTGGTTGGGTGGTAGCAACGAATCAGAGAGAAGAACCTTCGTTGAAGAGAATATGGATGTAAATAGGAGCGTCCAATATCTTTTTGAAAAGCTCTACAATCCGGAGACAGGTGCTTTCTTCAGATATGAGGATAAGGCTCAAGAGTCAATAAAAGGCACCCATCTGGCGGTTTGGTTCTTAGAGGATATGGATCGGAAAGAAGAATTAGACATTTACCGCCTTGGACATTATATCATGGATAATGAAATAAACCCTGGTCAGTATGGCGTAGATATATATTCTACCTACGCGGCTGTTTGGATGTTGACAAGGCTTGAATTCCCCACCGAGTCATTATCGGCTCCTGAAAAGCCTGCAACAACCATGTTAGGCTATCCTGAATTCCTGCCCCTCATCTTCATTGTCCTGGGTCTATTAGCCTTAGGCGCATCTTATTTTGTGGAGAAAAAGGGCAGGGAAGAACTTCAACGAGAGATTACCGAACGCAAGAAGTTGGAGGAGGCGCTTCGAAAAGCAAAAGAAGAGGCTGAGCGGGCTAATCAGATGAAATCCATCTTTCTGGCAAGTATGAGTCATGAATTACGTACTCCACTCAATTCTATAATTGGTTTTGTCGGAATTATTTTACAGGGACTTGCTGGGAAACTAAATGATGAGCAGAAGAAACAACTGGAAATGGCTTATGGAAGCGCAAAGCACCTGCTTTCTCTTATCAACGACCTCCTGGACATCAGTAAGATAGAAACAGGAGAATTAAAGCCTGATATCGAAGAATTTAATATTGCTAAGGCAGGGATAGAGATAAGAGATTCTCTTATGCTAAAGGCAGAAGAGAAAGGGCTCGAATTTATTTGCGATATTCCTGATATAAATATATTTAGTGACAAACGGCGCTTCGAACAGGTTCTATTGAACTTGGTGAATAATGCCATTAAATTTACAGAAGAAGGTAAGGTAGAAGTCAAAGCGGTTGAAAAAGATGAAAAAATAGAAGTCATAGTTAAGGATACTGGTATTGGGATAAAGAAAGAAGACTTCCACAAATTATTTCAACCTTTTGTACAACTGGAATACATCATTACGGAGGAAGGTGGAACTGGGCTTGGTCTGTATCTTGCCAAAAATCTTGCTCAACTCCTGTATGGTGAGATTAAGGTGGAAAGCGAATATGGAAAAGGTAGTACATTCACCTTTATACTACCCCTTAAGTATGGAGGATAAAAAAATGGAAAGAAAAAAAATATTAGTAGTAGATGACGATAAAAAGAATAGATACCTCATCTCCTTCCTCCTTGAAAAGAATGCTTTTGAGGTGATTGTGGCCACCAATGGTTTGGAAGGAATAGAAGCTGTCAAGAAGCAGCAGGTAGATTTAATTATTATGGATATAAAGATGCCTAAGATGAATGGCTATGAAGCAACCAAAAGGATTAGAAGATTAAAAAAGTATAAATCCATTCCCATTATCGCTTTAACTTCCTATGCAATGATGGAAGATAGGAAAAAAGCTATAAAAGCTGGCTGTACTGGGTATATTTCAAAACCAATAAATCTGGAAACATTTTTAGAAGAGATAAAAAAATGCCTGGAGGTAAAAAATGAGAATAATAGTAGTGGATGACCTAAAACAGAATAGATATCTCCTCCAGAAACTCTTAGAAGGACATAATTATACTGTGGAGACAGCCAGTAATGGAGTTGAAGCACTGGAGGTAGCACGGAAGAGACTACCAGATATGATTATTACTGATACTCTGATGCCTAAGATGGATGGTTTTCAACTATGCAGGGAGTTAAAAAGGGATGAAGGATTGAAAGATATACCTGTTTTATTCTACAGTGCCACCTACACTGATGAAAAATCACGAAAACTTGCTTTGGATATTGGGGCAGTAGAATATATTATAAAACCTCAGGAGCCCGATGTGTTTATTAAAATTATAAATAAAGTATGGGATAAATATAGTAAAGGAAAAATTAAACCGACTGAAAAGCCATTAGAAGAGAAAGTTTACATGAAAATGTACAATGAGCGTCTAATAAAGAAGCTTGAGAAGAAGATGCTTGATCTGGAGAAATCCGATAAGCATATCAAGTATTTATACAGTGTGCTTGGAGCCATCCGAAATGTTAATCAGTTAATTGTAAGAGAGAAGAACAGAGGTGCTCTTTTACAAAAAACTTGTGATGCTCTGATAAAAGCACGTGGATATGATGCTGCATGGTTAGGGTTCTTAAAAGACGAAAAAACCTTTGCTGTTGTAGTAGGTTCCCCTCTTAAGGAAGATGTCTCTCGTTTCTGTGCACAGGTGCTAAGGGGAGATTATCCGCCTTGTATCGAAAGAGCTTTTATTCAGAAGGTTCCATTTGTGGTTATGGAAAGACCCCGAGACTGTGGAGGTTGTCTCTTAAAGAATACCTACAGAGGCAGAGAATCTGTAATCATGCGTATTACCCATAATGGTAAGCTTTTCGGGTTGCTTGTCATATCACTTGCTCCTGATATCCATATTAAGGAAGAGGAGGAAATACTTTTAAGGGAAGTAGTTTCTGATATTGCCTTTGGGCTCTACAATATAGAATTGGGAGAGAATCTGGGTAAGCGAACCTATGACCTTAACAAAAGGGTCAGGGAATTGAATTGTCTTTGGGAAATTTCTAATCTTGTTGAAAAGCCAGACATTTCCCTGGAGACAATAATTAAAGGGACAGTTAATCTCCTTCCCTCTGCCTGGCAGTATCCCGAGATCACTTGTGCTAAAATCATCTTTGAAGGTAAAGAATACAAGACGAAAAACTTCAAAGAGACTACCTGGAAACAGAGCAGTGATATTATTGTATATAAAAAGCTAATTGGTACTATGGAGGTCTATTATTTAGAAGAAAGACCCCAAGAGAATGAAGGACCTTTCCTGAAGGAAGAAAGAAACCTGATTAGTATTATTACTGAGAGATTGGGAAAAATTATCGAGGGAAAACAGGGAGAGGTGGAACTACAACAAAGTTACCAGAAACTACAAAAAACTATGGAAGACACTATCAATACTATTGGCAAGATAGTAGAAACCAGAGACCCCTATACTGCCGGACATCAACATAGGGTTTCCCAACTTGCTGCTTCTATTGCCCAAGAAATGAAACTTCCTCAAGATAAAATTAAAGGTATAAAGATAGCTTCTCTGGTTCATGATATAGGAAAAATTAGCTTACCTGCCGAGATCTTAAATAAACCCACAAAATTAACCGAAATAGAATATAATTTAATTAAAGCTCATTCCCAGATAAGTTATGATATATTAAACTCTATAGAATTCCCCTGGCCGGTTGCAGAAATTGTCCTTCAACACCATGAACGCTTAGATGGTTCAGGATACCCCCAAGGGTTAAAGGCTGATAAGATACTAACTGAAGCCAAAGTCATCGCCGTAACCGATGTGGTAGAAGCTATGTCCTCTCATCGACCCTATCGACCTGCTCGTGGCATAGATAAAGCCTTAGAGGAAATCTCTAAAAATAGAGGTATCCTCTATGATCCTGAAGTGGTAGATGTTTGCTTAAAATTATTTAAGAAAAAAGGATTTAAATTGTAATTAAACTTAGAAATTCAATGTCTATAGCGGTGGTGATGATCAATATAAAACCGTAGGACAGGCGTTCCCCGTTTTCACGAGGACAGGCCCGCCTGTCGAGGTAGGGGTCGTATTTATCCGACCCGATTCCTCCTTGTGGGTTCGATGAATCGAACCCTTACATCAGAATGACCCCCTTAGATTTACTAGATTTACTTCAGAAGGCTGGCTCTGGTGATGGCTTTAGGGCCAAATTTTTTTCTAATTTTATCTAAAGACTGAGTAAGCTGTTCTAATTTATCCTCTTTGTCTCTTAAGAACTTCAATTGCTTTCTCTTATTTCCCGAGGTAAGATTAGAGAGTTTTATTCCCAAAAGTCTAACTCCGCCTTTTTTATGCCTTACTTTATCCAGGAGTTCCACGACTGTTTTAAAGATGATATCATCAAGATGGGTAGGATTTTCTAAGGTCTTTGACTTATTGAAGGTAATAAAATTATGAAATCTTATTTTTAAGGTAATGGTCCTGCCTTTATAACCTTTTTTTCTTGCTGTATAGCCCACCATCTGAGAAATTTTAAGCAATTCTTTTATTAGAATTGCCTTTTTGGTTATATTAGTGCTGAAAGTTGTTTCTTTGCCAATAGATTTTGCGGTTGATGGGGGAGTAACCGGACTTTCATCTATTCCTTGAGCCAGAAGTTTTATCTTTTTCCCGTTTTTCCCCAGAAGATTCTCCAATATAGAATCAGGCATATTAGCTAATTGTTCTACCCGATAAATACCAGATTTTTTTAGTAGTTCTTCTGTCTTTTTTCCTATACCCCAGAGGGAAGATACAGGGAGGGGGTAAAGAATTTTTTTAATATCCTCTGAAGAAATAATATAGAAACCATCCGGCTTCCCCAGGTTAGTAGCTATTTTAGCCAGAAATTTGTTTTTTGCTATCCCCACCGAGACCTTGATTTCTAATTCCTGCCAAACTTTTTCTTTAATTTTTCTGCCGATGCATTCTGATGAACCGAAGAGTGATTCACATCCCGATACATCTAAAAAAAGTTCATCTATACTTAGTAGTTCTATTAAAGGCGTATAACTGCTGCATATCTGAAAGAATTTCTTTGATGCCTTTAAGTATTTGTTCATTTGAGAAGGGATAAAAATTCCTTCATGGCATTTTTGACGAGCCTCCCAGATAGGCATTCCGGCATGAACACCGTGTTTACGAGCTTCATAAGAAGCGGCACAGACCACTCCGCGATTCAAATTATTTACTCCTCCTCCTCCACTTATTCCTCCTACAATAAGAGGTTTCCCCTGATAGGCCGGATTATCTCTTTGTTCTACGGAAGCAAAGAAGGCATCAAGATCCAGATGAATTATGGATAATTGTTTGTGCTTGTTCATTATTTTTCTTTTTCTTTCTCTTTAATTTCTCCGGCTTTTATTTCTTCTTTAAGGAGTTTAATTAACATTAAGGCATTTTTAACTGCCTTACCTTTATAATGATTATTCATAAAAATATACTGGTCGGTGGTCTTTTCGGCAATCTTTTTTATTTTAGGTATCCATTCTTTTAATTCTTCTTTGCTATAGAGATAATCATATCTTTGATAAGCTTTTTCGTGTTCCCACCAATTGACTTTGTTGCGACCGTGAAATCTAATATAACCCAGGTTAGAAGTAGCTTCAGCTATAGGTGGGATTAAACCTTTGAGCTGGGGTTGATCTACACAGCAAAAACCTATGTCATTATTTTTTAAAATTCTGAATATTTCGTTATTTATCCAATAGGAATTTCTAAATTCTACCACCAGGGGTATATCCTCCATTCTTTCTTTGAAGCGGAGAAGGTAATCCCGATTGGAGGGAGTATTATAAAAAGAATAGGGGAACTGAGCTAACACGCAGGCGAATTTACCCGCCTCCAGCAGGGGCTTTATGGATTCTTTAAAATCTCTAAAAATAGCGGGATTTTCTTCCCGGCTATGAGTCATTTCTTGATTGGCTTTTACCGTAAACTTAAAATCAGCAGGAACCTTTTGCTGTAAATAGTAAAAGGATGCCGGATGAGGTATGCGATAATAAGTAGAATTGATTTCAGAAACCTTAAACTTTTGGGCGTATAGTTTAAGCATCTCCTTTTTATTAGTATTTTCGGGATAAAAGGTTCCTATCCAATCTTTATAACTATAACCAGAAGTACCGATATATAACATATTTACTATTTTTTTCCTTCGTTAAATCGTCTTAAAATTCCGACAACTTTACCCAGGATAATTACATCTTTGGTGTTTATAGGTTTATAAAGAGGGTTGGAAGGCTGCAGGGTAATCCGATTATCTTTTTTACGCAATCTTTTTACTGTGACTTCTTCCTGATTTAGGAGAGCGATGACAATATCTCCGTTGTCTGCATTTCGCTGGGGCTTAACCATGACATAATCCCCATCAAGGATATGGTCACCAATCATGCTGTCTCCTTCAACTTTTACCATAAAGCTTTCTTCACTGTCAGAAAGTTGTTCCGGTATAGGCATAACTTCGGTGATATCTTTTAATGCCCACAAAGGTTCTCCTGCAGCTACACTTCCTACTACAGGCACTTTCTTGGTCTGAGGTATAATTTTAATGGCTCGAGATCTCTCCTTCTCCCGATGGATATAACCTTTCTTTTCCAGGATAGTAAGATATTTATGGGCAGTAGCAGAGGAAGTTACTCCCACGGCTTTGCAGATTTCTCGAACAGTGGGCGGATAACCGTTTTCTCTGATTTTTTCTTGAATCAACTGGAGAGTCTTTTTATGATTTGGGTCAAGGGAATCTTTTTTAAACATATTTGGTCTCCTTTAGAAAATTTAAGTAATAATTTGCTATAATTATTCTGTTAATACAATTCATTATCTTGTCTGTATTATAAAATAAACGTATGTTTATTGTCAAGTTTTTTTATGGTAAAATTTTTAATCGGGTTTCGAAATTTAAATTCTTGACAATTATAGATACGTATGATAGGTTTATCATATAAAATTTTAATTGTATATTTTGTGGCAAAAAGTATATTATAAAAAATGTATATTTAAATGTTAGTGTAAACTTTAGTGGGGTAGTTAGAGTGGAGTAAGTAAATTTTGAAATTTTAATGTTGTATTGTATACTATAATTTGTAAGTTTAAAAAGAAGTTTTCGTAAAAAATATAATGGTTTATGGTAATTCGCTCAATCATTATATTTTTAATTATTTTAATGTAATTGAAAGGTAGAATTATAATGAGGGCTAAATCAATAAATAATAAATTAAATAATGCAAACCGAAAGAAATTTTATTTAACTTTAACTTTTATTTTGCTTTCATTATTTTTCATAGTTTTTGTAAGCCAATTTTCTTCTCCCTATATAATTAATTCTTTTGCCGCCAGCACTCCCAGTTCGGTTAATTATCCGGTTCACTTAGCCTATTTTTACGAACCGGGGTGTCATGATTGTGATAAAGCCAAAATTGTATTAAAAGATATTACGGCAAAATATCCTGATAATTTAATCATAAAAAGTTTTGATATATCTTTGTCTGAGAATGTAGAATTGGCAGAAGCATTAGGCGAATTATACCAGATGCCTGAAGAGGAAAGGCTTTTAGTTCCGGTTATATTTTTAGGAGATGATTACCTTTTTAGAAGTGCTATTACCTTTGATAATTTAGACGAATTAATTCAAAAGTATTCAATCACAGAAACCATCGCTCCCTGGGAAAAAGTTAAGGAAAAAGATCTTACTGCTCAAGAAAGATTAATAGCTCGCTTTCAGTCCTTCGGTCTGGCTGCAGTAGCAGTGAGCGGTCTAATCGATGGCATAAATCCTTGTGCCTTTGCCACTATCATCTTTTTTATTTCATATCTTACCCTGATCAACCGAAAAGGAAGGGAAATTCTCTGGGTAGGAGGAATGTTTACTCTATCCGTCTTTCTGACTTATTTCTTAATCGGAACCGGAGCCTTAAAGATGATTACTTCTTTATCCTTTTTACCTTTAGTCCGAAAGATATTCGTTCTGGTTACTGCCGTCCTTGCCTTAATTTTAGGGGTGGTCAGTCTATATGACTATCTCCAATTCAAGAAAAAAGGGACCACTAAAGATGCCAAGCTCCAATTACCCTCATTTTTAAAGAATATGATTCATTCTGCTATCCGTAAGAATGTGAGACTGAGTAATTATATCTTAATGGCTGCAGTAACTGGCTTTATAGTTTCTCTTTTGGAGTTAGCCTGTACGGGTCAGATTTATCTTCCTACTATCATGTTTATCAGCACTATCCCTGATTTAAAGGTTAATGCTTTATTTTATCTCTTGTTCTATAATCTGATGTTTGTAGTGCCTTTAGTACTGGTCTTTTCTTTTACCTACTGGGGGACTACTTCGGCACAGTGGGCTGCACTTACTCAAAAGAATTTTGGGAAAATCAAGATGGCAATGACCCTGCTGTTTTTCGGATTAGCCGGGCTGCTGTTATATAGCGGAATTTTTTACTAAAAAACTGTGAATTTGTAACTTGTATTTAATATTAACGTATTATTAAATAGATAAATTGGAGAATTGGTGCATTGGCTAATGGGTCGATTTACAAAAGGAGGTGTTTTAAAATATTTTTTGGTTAAGAAACAAAAAGAATAATCTTTTAACTATTTTATTAATAATTGCTTTTTTGGTTTCTTTTTGCTCGTCTGCCTTTTCTTCATCTTTTAGAAAAGGTTTCCCCGCTCCCAATTTTACCCTTAAGACTATAGATGGAGAAACCTTTAATTTAGCAGATTACAAAGAAAAACAGAAACTCCTTATTCTTTACTTTTGCAATAATGAGAATGAGGATTCAATATGTGGGATAGAAGAGCTGGCCGAGTATTTTGAAGAGCATATAATTGAAGAAAAATACCAGGTAATTATGATAAATACCCGTAAAGACCTGACAGAAGAAGATATTACTAAGATTAAAGAGTTTTGGACTGATAAAAAAATATCTTTCACTATACTGTTAGACAGCCAGGAAGAAGTAAGCAATCTTTACAATATTGAAATTTTACCCACCACTATCTTTTTAGCTAAAAATTTGGTAGTAAAGAGAGTCTATCCGGGGCTAATATCTAAACAACAAAATTTAATGTTCCAATATATTAGTTATTTCTTAGGAGCTAAAGAAAAGGGGGCTCCTAAAAAAGAGAACAAAGAGGATGATGGTTGTAATGGTGGAGTATGTCCGCCGCCACCCGGATATTAAATAGGTAATAAAAAAATTTTTAACAAGGACAAGGAGAAGAATAATATGAAGAAATTATTATTAGGATTAATAATAGGGCTAACGGTATGTTTATTTACCGGTTGTCTCCCTACTGCGCCAGCAGAAGGAGAACCAGAGCCAGCTGATCGAGTGGTAATGGTAGAACTTTATATGGCTGTGGGCTGTTCTCATTGTGAAGATGTTAAACCAATATTAGAGGAGATAGCACAGGAATATGGTTATAGTCAGATGATATTAGTAGAAGAAGCTGTTGGGGGAGACTATTCAACTACAGAAATTTCTGAAAGATATAAGGAATTTTATTTTCCTAATTCTGCTGATTGGGGTATACCCAATATCTTATTTAACGGATTAAATGATAGGGTTCAGGGTTATTCTTCTAGTAATCCCGATAATCCTGAAGCTTTTATAACAGAAGTAAAAGGTATAATTGATGCCGAACTAGCCAAAGGTTCAAAAATCGTTATTACTGTAGATTCCAGGAATAGTTATGCAAATACAACAACTATTACCGGGACTATAGAAAATGTAAGTTCTTCCGATTTAAATAATTTAGAAATAAGCGGGATGGTTTTTAAAGAACGGCAGACAGTAAATTTAAAATATTCAGTATTTGATATTTTTGAAGAACAAAAAGTCCCAGTGGCTTCTCTTATCCCTGGAAATATTGTTGAATTTTCTTTCACTCTTGAAGGTTTTAATTGGGAAACCGATAATGTACACGGAGTTATCTTTGTTCAGGCACCGAATAGCTCAACTAAGGAGATTTTACAGGCAGTTTATGTGGAATAAAATTAGTATATCGTATATCGTATATAGCAAAGGAGAAAGTTATGGTTCGTAAAAACAAAATTATTATTATCTTAATAAGTATGGTAATTATAGTAGGAGCTTTTTTAATATTTTATAATATTCAAAACAAGTCTTCCCAGCCACCCACTATTTCTCTCTCCGAAGAGGAATGGGATTTTGGAAAGATAAAAGAAGACGAAAGACCGGTTCATATCTTTACCATAAAAAATACGGGGAGAGAAGAACTTATTATCAGTCGAGTACGGTCCTCCTGCGGCTGTGCCGCCACCATGCTCTCTTCTGATAATATACAGCCGGGAAAATCAGCTGAACTTAAGGTCACCTTCAATCCTACCGGTTATAACGGTCTGGTTAAAAAAAATATCTATATCGAATCCAATGACCCCCAGCTCCCCAAGACCAAAGTTACAATAACTACCGAGGTAGAACCTATCCCTTCTCCCAAGGCTTTCCTTTCTAATTCTCAATGGGATTTAGGACTGGTTTCCCAGGGGGATTTACCCACCTTTATTTTTACTGTTGAAAATAAAGGAGAATTAGATTTAATAATTGATAAGATAGACGCCTCTGAATATATTAAATATGATACAGAAATACCCTTAAATATTCTTCCGGGAGAAAAACAGGAAGTAACTTTTACCTATGATTCCAGCCAACATGAGTTAGGTGAAGTAAGAGAGAGTGTGCGTATATACTGTAATGACCCCAGGAGAAAAGCCTTTTCACTGCGTGTTAATGGCTATATAAAAGAAAAACCTGCTCCTACAGTAAGTATTTCTCCGGTAGGAATATATTTTAATTTAGTGACTGATTCCGAAGGCGAAACGATAGGAAAGTTTATTCTGGAAAATTCAGGAGAAGAAGGGATAAAAATCACCTCCATAAAAACTTCAGCAGATTATCTCATCCCCTTAATATCTGAAATTGAACTAAACTCAGGAGAAAAAGAAAATCTACAAGTAGTGTTATTAAGAGACAAAGTTAAAGATAAAATACAGGAAGGGGAAATAAAGGAATATCTTTATTTAACTGTTGCTATTCCCATTGTAATTAACAAATAGTAAATTGTTTTAGCAATATTAATAAAATTATAAGTTATAGAAAAAGATATGGCTGTAGGATAAATATTTTTTAAGTGATAATCTGAATATCATCATATATAAAGGAGAATACAACAATGGAAGCGACTATAAAGATGTTTAAAGCCTTATCTGATGAAACTCGTTTACGTATTTATCTGCTTCTACTGCAAGGTGAATTGTGTGTTTGCGAATTGGTAAATATATTAAATATGGAACAATCAAGAATTTCACACAGTGTTAGGATTTTAAAAGAAGCAGGTCTTGTTGTTAATCGGCGAGAGGGCAAGTGGATTATCTATGCAGTAAATCTTGAAATAGAAAATAATAAAATAATTCAGGGTTTAAAGGATGAATTAAAATTGCCAAAACAGGATTTACAAAATATTACTAAATGTAAAAAAGAAAAAATAAGAGAAAAGCTTAAATGCAATTAATCTCTTGATTCGTTAGTTAGTTACTCTCTTCAACATTCTAAATAGAAAGGGAGTGTAATTATGTGCGATACTATAGTAGCTTTGGGTTCTGCCACTGAAGAAGGTTTTACCCTTTTTGGTAAAAATAGTGATCAAGAACATGATGAAGCCCAAAATATCCTTATAATCCCCCGCGAGAAGCATGATTTAAACGAAACTGTTCAATGTTCCTATTTGACTATCCCCCAGGTTTCAGAAACCGCCCGGGTATTGCTCTGTCAACCTTTCTGGATGTTTGGTGCAGAGATGGGAGCCAATGAATATGGAGTGGTTATTGGTAATGAAGCGATATTTACCAAAGAAAAACCGGATAAGATAGGTCTAATCGGTATGGATTTAGTTCGCTTAGCCCTCGAAAGAAGTCGAACTGCTCGACAGGCCTTAGAGGTAATTATTGAATTATTAGAAAAGCATGGGCAGGGAGGAAATTGCGGTTATCGATTTAAATTAAAGTATACGAATAGTTTTTTGATTGTTGATAAGAAAGAAGCCTATGTATTAGAGACAGTGAAAACCTGGTGGGCCTGGAAGAAAATTAAGGATGTTTGGAGTATATCTAATATAATATCTTTACAGAAGGATTATGATGCTTGCTCCGAAGGATTAATAGAGAATGCGATTAAAAAAGGTTACTGCAAAAAAAGAGAAGATTTTAATTTTCGAAAATGTTATTCTGATAAACTTATGACCTGGGCAGCTAAGGGCGCTGAACGGGAAAAACGTTCCCGGGCTTTGCTTTCACAGAGGAAAAAGAGATTGACTACTAAAGATTTTATAAATATTTTACGAGATCATAGGGACAATCCCCAGTGGACTCCCAATCGTGGTCCTGGCGCCACTTTATGCCTGCATGCAGCAAACAAGCTATTTCGTCGAACCCAAACAGTCTGTTCCCTGGTAGCAAAAAGTGGTGAGGGTGGGCAATTTTTTTATACTACTGGAGCTTCCAACCCTTGTATCAGTCCTTTTTCCCCCGTCTTTTCTCCCGATACCACTGTTCCTGGCAAGTATACTGAAGGAAGAGAAAATTATGATTCAAAATCTTATTGGTGGGAGAGTGAGCGTTTTCACCGAAAGGCTTTACTAAATTTTAATTCTGCACAAGTTGAAATCCAGCCTTTAATAATTAATTATGAGGAAGAAATAATTTCTTCTATCGAAAACAGTTTAAGCATATTAAATCAAAAACAGATTAATGAATATTTTATCCGAGCCCGAGCCATAGTTAAAAATTGGGGTTCTAAATTAGATCGTCTTCCTTCGGTAAATTTGGGATGGGGTTTCAGCCATTATTGGCGAGGATATAATAAACGAAACGGAATTACTTAAGATAAACAAAAATTTTTACACTAAAAGAATATTTTTTAAGATAAAATAAAGAGCTGAGGGTGGTTTTAATGAAAATATTAGTAGCATTTTATTCGAGAAGCGGCAGGACTAAAAAAGTAGCGAATGCAATTTCAGATATTTTAAAATGTGATATTGAAGAAATTTATGATATAAAAGATAGACAGGGAGTTTCAGGATTTTTAAGTGCTGGGACTGATGCTAACTTGAGAAGATTAACCGCAATTAAGGAGATAAAAAATAATCCCTCTTTATATGATTTGGTTATTATTGGAACCCCTATCTGGTCCTCTAATATTTCTACCCCTATCAGAACCTATCTTTTTTTATATAAAGAAGAATTCAAAAAAGTAGCTTTTTTCTGTACCCGATTAGGTTCAGATTCTGAGAAAGTATTTGATGATATGAAAAACCTTAGTCAAAAGACCCCACTTGCTTTACTTGAGCTGACCTCACGAGAAGTGGCAAGGGACCAATATATGCAGAAAGTGAAAGAATTTATAAAGAATTTGAAGGAAGAGATAGTAAAATAAAATGAAAGTAACCGAAGAGGAATTTGAAGAATTAGTAGCAGAGGCAATAAGCAGCCTTCCTGGAAAATTTAAAGAAAAGATGGAAAATATTGCTGTTGTAATTGAAGATTTACCTTCTAAGGAACTCTTGATGGAGATGAAGATCAAATCACCTTATGGACTTTTGGGTCTTTATCGGGGAGTCCCCTATCCCAGAAGAGGTATCTGGTATAGGAATGTCATGCCTGATAAGGTTATTATCTTTAAAAAGTCCATAGAAATTCGCTGTAGGAATAAAGAAGATATAAAAGAATCTGTCAGGAAGGTGGTTATTCATGAGATTGGACATTATTTTGGTTTGGGAGAAGCAGATTTGAGAAAGATTGAAAGGGAGAGGGATAAATTTAGTTAGCTGGTTAGTTAGTTACCCGGTTATCTAGTTAAGAAAATAGAATTCGGAAGCCAGAAGTCAGAATAAAGTAGACCGTAAACCGAAAACTTGTATTTAAAATTAACGACTAATTTATTAGACAAAGAGATAAAGTTATGAAACCAATAGAAAAAGAAAAGATATTTTTAACCCAATCTTATTTTAAATATCCTCTACCCGAAGAGATGTTAAAGGAATTATCCGAGGAGTTGAAGGATATTAACCGGTATCCTTCAGGGGGAGAATATGCTAAGCTTCGACAGGTTTTAGCTGAATATGTGGGAGTAAATAAAGAGAATATCTTGCCTGCCAATGGTTCGGATGAAGTTATTGAGATAGTTTCCCGAGCTTACAAGGGAGAAGTTTTAATTCCCATTCCAACTTTTTCTCAATATGAGATAAGCGCAGATAGAAATGGTTTGCCCAAGATTTTAGTTAATTGTTTACGGGATGGCGAATACGTCGTTAATTATTCCACACAACAATTAAAGAGTGCTTCTTTAGTCTGGCTCTGTAACCCTAATAATCCTACCGGGACGAGAGTCCCGAGAGAGAAGATTATAGATATTCTACAAAGGGCAGAGGGGATGGTAGTAGTTGATGAATGCAATTACGAGTATTTGGGAGAAACGGTAATAGATTTGATAGGCAAGTATGAAAATTTAGTTATCTCCAGAAGCTTTTCTAAAAATTTTGGATTAGCGGGATTGCGTTTGGGTTTTGCCATTTCTAATCCTAAAAACATAAAAAAATTAGCTGCTTTCGGTCAAAATTTTAGAGTAAATAGAATGGCAGAAAAAGCTGCTACAAAGGTCCTAAAATATTTAAACTATTATCAAGAAGTCTGGGAGAAAATGAAGAGAGTAAAAGATAAATTCGTATGGCAAATAAATGAAATGGGATTTTCTGCTTATGATTCAAAAGCAAATTTTGTTTTAGTAGAGTTCAAAGATAAGGAAGAAACCGAAAGAGTTTGGGAGTATCTAAAGGAAAAAGATATTTATGCTTTACCCGGTTGGGAGGATGAGTTTTCCGGTTTAGGAGACCAATTTATCAGATTTACCATCGGAGAAGAGCGGGAGATGGATAGAGTAGTGGAAGTGTTATCTGATTATGTAAAGAGAAACTAGAAGCCGAATTCGTATCTCGTATCTCAATATTTAGTTAGCTGGTTAGTTGGTTACCCGGTTAGCTATTTAAGATAGAGAAGAACAAAAAACGCAGAAAGAAATTTATATCTGGTAAAAAAACAACAAGATACCAGGAATCAGTATTCAGGAATCAAAGGTGGGGGCGTATTGCTTATGCTCATACAATAATGATTTATCTTATCATTGTAGGACAGGCG
>DMCY01000119.1 GCA_003451675.1 Candidatus Atribacteria bacterium | reverse complement strand
GCCGGAGTGGTAAGTGAGATAATTGAATAGTAACAGAGCGTAAAGTGTAAAGCCAAAAACGCAAAACTAAAACTTAAAACTAAAAATTAAAGAAAAAGTTTTAAGTTTTGAATTATGGTTTTTCGCTTTTCGCTTTAAGTTTTAGTTTAATGCTGACGCTACACGCGATACGACATACGAACGATGAGATACAATACGATTTAATTATTGACACTGAGTATAAACTATGGTAGATTTAGGCTTGTGCAATTTTATCTTTTATTAGGAGAAATGTTTAATGAGACAGAGAATAGTTTTAGCTTGTAACGAGTGTAAAAATAGAAACTATGATAAATATAAGAATAAGAAAAATACTCCAGAAAGAATAGAACTTAAGAAGTATTGTAAGTTTTGTAAAACTCATACTTTACACAAGGAAATAAAATAATTTTAGCTTAAGAGTTTTATTTAAAAATTATTAAGGTCCGTAGCTCCAACGGCAGAGCACTGGACTCCAAATCCAGGGGTTGCAGGTTCAAATCCTGCCGGGCCTGCCATTTTTTTGTTATAATAGGGAAAAATGAAAATTAAATTAGGAGCAAGATGAAACTAAAAAATATTTTCAATAAAATAAACAATTTTATAAAAGAAGCTATAGCTGAATTAAAAAAAGTTGTATGGCCCACCCAGAAAGAGCTTAAAAATAGCACAATTGTAGTTATTTCTACTATAATTATTGCCTCTGTTTTTATTGGATTAGTCGATATATTTTTTACTAAAGCACTAACTTTGTTTATGAAATAGTACACAATAAATATTTGCTATTTTATGGTAAAAAGGAAGAGAGTTAATTAGTTACGATGGCTTCAAATGAAAAAAAATGGTACGTAGTTCATACTTATTCAGGATATGAAAATAAAGTAAAAATAAATTTAGAACAACGAATTAAATCCATGGGAATGGAGAACCAGATTTTCCAAGTATTAATACCCACCGAAAAAGTTTTAGAGGTAAAATCCGGCAAAAGAAAGTATGTGCAAAAGAAAGTATTTCCAGGGTATGTAGTACTAGAAATGATATTGGATAACAATTCCTGGCAAGTAGTAAGGAATACTCCCGGAGTTACTCGCTTTGTAGGTTCAGGGGGAAAACCAGTACCTTTAAAGAAAAGAGAAATAGATAATATATTAAAACAGATGGGAAAGGGCGAGAAAGTACCCAAGTTAGAGATTGAAATGGGCGAAAATGTTAGAATTGTCGTTGGTCCATTTACCGGGTATACAGGAAAAGTTAAAGAAGTAGATTATGAAAAGAGTAAAATGAAAGTTTTTCTATCTATTTTTGGTCGAGAGACATCTGTTGAGTTAGGTTTTAATGATGTAGAAAAATATTAAATTAGTCGTTAGTGTATAGTATTTAGTTATTTAGTTAGATAGTTGCCTGGTTAATTAGTTAGAAGATGATTTGCTCGATTAGTTATTAATATATTACTAAATTGATTAATTTCCCGATTAACCAGCAAACTAAGTAACCAACTAACCAGATAACCAATTGAGGAGGAATTTAATGGCAAAGAAAATAGTTTCCGTAATAAAATTACAGATACCAGCTGGCAATGCTAATCCCGCACCACCAGTAGGCCCGGCTTTAGGTCAGCATGGTTTAAACATTATGGAATTTTGTAAGGCTTTTAACGAGAAAACAAGACAAGATGTTGGAACTGTAATACCCGTAATTATAAATGTATATGAGGATAGGTCTTTTACTTTTGTTTGTAAAAAGCCTCCAGTTGCCTTTTTATTGAAAGAAGCAGCAGGAATAGAAAAGGGATCAGGAATACCCAATAAAGAAAAAGTTGCAAAGCTATCTCGGGCAAAAATTGAAGAGATTGCTAAACGTAAAATGCCTGATTTAAATGCTAATGATTTAGAAAGTGCTATGAAAATAGTTGAAGGCACTGCCAGAAGCATGGGAATAGAGATAGAGAATAATAATTAATTGTAAACTTATGTGGAAGGATAAAATCCAATAATACCACAAGGAGGAAAAAGATGAGTAGAAAAAGAGGTAAAAAATATTTAGAGTCTATTAAAGATTATCAAAAAGATAAGTTTTACGAACCGGAAGAAGCTATAGATTTAGTTAAAAAGCTTCACTGGGCGAATTTTGAAGAGTCTATTGATATTGCGATTAAATTAGGTATCGATACCCGTCGTTCAGAGGAACAGGTAAGGGGAGCGGTAGATTTACCTCATGGTACAGGCAGAAAAGTGAAAATTGTTGTTTTTGCCGAAGGAGAGAAAGCAAAAGAGGCAGAAGAAGCCGGGGCTGATTTTGTAGGAGCAGAAGATTTAGCTGAAAAGATACAAAAAGGATGGACCGATTTTGATGCTACCATAGCAACTCCAGATATGATGAAAATAGTAGGAAAGTTAGGTAAAGTATTGGGCCCTCGAGGTCTAATGCCTAACCCTAAAGTTGGAACCGTTACTTTTGATGTAAAAAATACCGTAAAAGCAGTAAAGGCGGGGAAAGTAGAGTATCGGGCAGATAAATTTGGTATAGTTCACGCACCTTTAGGAAAAACAAATTTTGATAAAGAGAAATTGTTAGAAAATTTTACTACCTTTATCGACGCTATTATTAAAGCTAAACCATCAGCTGCCAAAGGGAGATACATACACAGTATTGCTATTTCCTCGACTATGGGACCAGGGATTCATATAGATCCCCAAAAAATAAATGCTTGGGTAGAAAAACAGAAAAAATAGAACAGGTAAAAATATAAGAATAAGATATACTTATAAGTTTAAATATACCTTAGACAGCAGGAGTTGTTAAGAGATGACTTAATAGATATTAAAATATCTTCCTGCCGAGGTGAGAACAAAGTGAATAAATTTACTAGTTTCACCTTCCTTGTAGATTAGTCTAAGGGAAGGTTTTTTATTGTGTAAAACATCTAATAGAGTTAGAAAGGAGGATAAATTTTGACTTTAAGTAAAGATTCTAAAAAAGAGATACTTCAGGATTTGATAGCAAAATTAAAAGAATCCAAAGGAGTAGTTTTAACCGATTATCAAGGAATGAATGTATCTCAGATTAGCAGCCTTAGAAATGAATTAAAAGAAAAGAAGGTAGAGTTTAAAATAGTCAAAAATACTTTAATGGAAAAAGCCAGCGAAGAACTGAACGTAGAGGATCTGACCAAAGATCTAATCGGTTGCACCGCAATGGCTTTCTGCAGCGATGATGGAGTTGCCCCGGCTAGATTACTAAAAGAATATTTTAAAAAAAATAAAATTGATTTAAAGATCAAATCTGGTCTGATAGACGGAAGAGTTTTTAGTCCCGAGAAAATTATGGAAATAGCTTCTTTACCTTCAAAAGATGTCCTTATTGCCCAAATGATTAACGGAGTAAAATCTCCGCTTTATTCTTTAGTATTTATCTTACAAGGACCGTTAAGAGGATTGATTTATACTTTAGAAGCTGTGAAAAAACAAAAAGAAAAAGAGAAAGCATCATAAAGTTTTATACTAAAAATTAGTATATTGCTTATTGTATATGCGATATAAAAAAATAGAAGTTTTTTTCGCAATACGCACTACGCGATACGATAATATATTGGGAGGAGGTGAAATAAATGGTAGAAAAAAAAGAAGTAGCTACTAAAAAAGCTAAAAAAGTTACTGAGGAAAAACAATCTAAACCTGAAATGAGTGCATCAGTGGAAATATTAGAAAAGATAGAGAAGATGAGCGTATTAGAATTAGCTGATTTAGTTAAAGCTTTAGAGGAAAAATTCGGAGTAACTGCTGCTATGCCGGTTGCCATGCCTGCTAATGCTGGTGGTGCAGCTGCATCAGACGAAGCCAAAGAAGAAGAAAAGACCGATTTTGAAGTAGTGTTAAAAGAAGTAGGGCCAAATAAGATTAAAGTAATAAAAGAAATAAGAACCATCACTGCTTTAGGTTTAAAAGAATCTAAAGACTTAGTGGATGGTGCACCGAACACAGTAAAAGAACATGTAGACAAGAAAGAGGCCGAAGGAATAAAAGAAAAATTAGAAGCGGTTGGAGCAGTTGTAGAAATAAAATAGAAGATAGTTTTAGTAATATTGAAGATACTCTTTAAAAATATTTAAAGAGGTTAGTGTAAACTTTAGTGGGGTAGTTAGAAGAAAAAATATTATATATTAATAATACTTTCTTTGGTTAGTAATAAGACAAATAGCAAGAGAAGGATTGAAAAAAATATAAAAAAAGGTGTAGACTTACCTATATAAACTATAAACAAAAACCCTTTACAAAAAGGAGGTAAGCTACACCCATGGATATTGATACTATAGCAATAACTTTCC
>DMCY01000022.1 GCA_003451675.1 Candidatus Atribacteria bacterium | reverse complement strand
GAGATTAAGTGTCAAAGTCAGGAGCACTCCAATAAGCAATACTATATGGTTCTACCAACAAAGAGCTTATTACAAATTCATGCAAAGTATATTTTCCTTTTTCGGCTCCAAGAGGAATAATTAGGTATTTTCCTTTTTCTATCCGCTCAATTGCGCCACTTTGCTGTAACCTATACAATACTTTTTGTAAACTTTTTGTAGATAGATTACTTATTTTTAATGCATCGTTAAAAGTAAAAGTATTTCCTTTTTTTGCCAAAGGATTTAATAAATCAATTCTTCTCATTTTTTTACATAATACTCCCTTCATTTGTCCACTTTAATGTATCACATTGAGACTTATTATGCAATAAATAATGTTTGTTTTCAGTAAAATCAATAATTGATCTTATAGAAGCATGTAAAAAAAATATCATGTTTTTATTTTGTATAATGTACTACTATTTACTGAAAGGTAATTACTATCCCCTGCTCTTTCCATTCCTCCCACTCAAGATCGGTAATTTCTGTAAATTGAAGAAGATCTTCCGGGTCTTTGAATCCTCCCAGTTCTTCTATTAAGACAATTATTTTCCAGGCAAGAGGTTCGGTTATCTGCAAGGTGCTGGTAAGTTCTTTTTGGGATGCTGTATTGATATTTATGGTTTGAACTTCCGGTTTTGGGGAAGTGGGAGAAACGGGCAGGAAATCTACTTTGGCTATTTTATATAATTGTCGGGTTCTTTCGAGACTGTATTTATTGGTCCATAGGTTTACAAATTGATTTTGAAATATTTCAATTAGTTTCGGGTCGTCTATTACCATAAGATTTTCATCATTTCGGTTGTTTGCCGAAAAGGTCCAGTTATATGAGCCGGTGAGTAGTATGCGGTTATCTATAATAGCAAATTTGTTATGCATTATATATTTGTTTGAACTGATTCTTGTTTTTATCCCCTTTTGTACCAGGAAACGGGATTGGCTGTACTTGTAATCAACCTGGTCTTTATCCAGATAGAGCCTTACCTTTACTCCTCGCTCGCGGGCTTTTATAAGAGGAAGGGCGATTTCTCTATCGGTAAAAATATACATGGCTATGTTAATGAAGGCTTCGGCCTGGTTGATATTTTTAATGATTTCTTTTTGAGGATTGTCCGAGAGGGAAAAGTAGACTTCGGTTTTGGCCGGGGTGGAAATGGATATAGTTATGGAAAGGATGAGGACGAGAAATGCAAGAATACTATATTTAGTATTTCTTTTTAAATAGTGCATTTTTAATGTACTCTTTTCGATTCATATAAAAATAGAAAAGTAATCGGGAATGAGTTTCGAGTTTAATACTCTTTTAAATATTCGACATTAATTTAAAAAGTCCTGCTTTTTTGGGAAAATTGCTTTATTTTTATTTAACTATAATTATTGTCCCCTGCTCTTCCCATTCCTTCCGTTCGAGGTTGGTTAGTTCGGGAAGTTGTATGAGGAGGAGGCAATAGACTAATGAAATGTTTTATCATGTATGATTATCTGTATTTTTTATTATAATTCTGTTCCTCTTTTTATAATATTTATATAATCTGAGAAAATATATTTTTTATATCTCTTTTTGCCTGATATTTCTTTCAAAATTTCTATATCTTCAAATTTTTTTATTATTTGATTAGCAGTCTCTTTACTTGTCCCCAGTTCTTTTATTAATTCCTGTGATGTAATTATTGGTTTACGAAAAAGTAAATTCAGGAATTCAACGGCATATATACTAGAGACTTTCTTATCAAAAAGCTTTTTTAGTATTGTTTCTTTAAGGATAATAATTTTGCTTGCTGAATTCGCTGCTTCTTCGGAAACTTCTTTAACACCTTTAAGAAAGAATTTTAACCACCCTTCCCAATCTCCATTTAATCTTATTTTCATCAGCCAATCATAATACTCAATTCTGTTTTTCTTGAGATAAAAACTTAGATATAATAAAGGATGAGATAGTATCTTTTCCCAAAACAAATAAAAAGTAATTAGCAATCTTCCCACTCTACCGTTACCATCAAGGAAGGGATGGATTGTTTCAAATTGTGCATGAATAAGGGATATTTTAATTAAAGGAGGTACTTCATCTTTACTGTGTATAAATTTTTCCAGATTGGACATTAAATTTATTACAGTATCCGGTGGTGGAGGAACAAAAGTTGCTCCTGATAAATTAGCTCCTTGAGGTCCCAGCCAATTCTGAGTTTTTCTAAATTCTCCTGGTGTTTTAAGTGTTCCCCTCGTTCCTTCAATTAATATTTTATGTATCTCTTTGATAATCTTGTTAGATAAGGGTATATTCTTTAATCTATTTACCCCATAATTCATAGCCTTTATATAATTTACCACTTCTTTTATTTCATTTATATCTTCAGAGTGTTCTAAGTTTGCTTCAAACCTCAAAATTCCTTCAAGAGAAGCCTGGGTACCCTCTATTTGAGAACTTAAAAGCGCCTCTTTTTTAACATACATTGCAATAAAAAGTTCCGGATTGGGAAGCACAGTCGCAATACCATCAAGTTTTGCCAATGCTCTGTCTGCCTCTGAAAGTAAATTTCTCAATTCTCCATCATACTTAATAGGCGGTGCAGGCGGCAATAATTTAGGTATGTATGCTTTGTATCCTGTTAATTGCTTTATATATCTCCCTGCTCTATTTTTTTGCATAAATTTGCCCTCCCGGACTTTAATTGTTTTTAAGTCAAATCTTCTTGATTTAAAATGATATTTCAGTTACAAGTCAATTATACCTGACTTAGAATTATTTTTCAACTTTTAAGCCAAGCATAATTGACTTAAAGTAATTTTATTTATTATATATTAAAACGAAACGTGTATTTTATTTTTGAAAATCCTGCTTTTTAAAAAATTAATGTGGTTAAACAAATAAGTGCTTTAGGAAATTAAAGCAGCTGAAGTTTAAGTTCATACACTAGATATGTAACAGTTTCCTTAAAGCCTATAAGCTAAAAACAGTAATTAGTGATGAGTAATAAGAAAAACTGATTAAAAAGATAATAAAGAGAAGAACTGCTCAGGGAAATTATCAATCTAATTTCTATAAGGTCACCCCTATGGGGGGTGGTGCAAATATTGCACCCGGGGTGGTTCAAAATTTGCACCCTAACAATACCAATACTAACAATACCAATATAACAGCAGCAAATAGGGAAGATGCTACTGCTGTGGCTGCTGATTTTAAAAAAATAAAAGAGAAAGGAGAAGAAAAGATGGAAGCGGTGAGAGAACGGATGGTTGAATTAGATTTTGAGATAGTTTATTTATATCTTTTCTTCATTCCGGAGATTTCTTCCTCTATCTCCCGGCGGAGGCTTTTGGGGGCAAGGACCTCGGCATAGCTGCCCATTCCCAGAATCCATTTCTTAACTTCGGTTATGCCGCTTACCTTGGCAGAGAAAATGATAGAGCCGTCGGATAGTTTTCTTATCTTCTGAGTGGGGTGTCTTAGCTCTTCTCTAGCCCAGCGGGAGACGGGAGGAAATATTTTTACTCTAATCTTCTGGTCTTTCCCTCTTATTACCTGCCAGCTTTTACCCATATAATCAGAAAGTGAAAATTTGGAAGAGACAGTAAAGGTGTCTTCGGTAATCCGAAGCTCTTTAATCCGGTCTATTCTGAATATCTTGGTCTTTTTACGCCAGTGGCAGTAAGCGATAAGATACCAGGCCCCCTGGCGGAACATCAGATGGTAGGGGTTTACGGTGCGAGTGGTTATTTCGTCCCGACTGATGGTGTAGTATTTAAGGTGAACCTGTTTTTTATTGAGGATGGCTTCGTTTAGCAGGGCAAAGGTTTCATTGTAATCTTCATAGTCTTTTAGTTTCTGGATATTAAAAGAGATAGAGTCTTTTGCTTCACGGATGTATTTTTTGTTATCCTTCTCCAGGAGGTTTTCAATTTTAAGCAGGGCCAGGTGCATGGCTTTCTGATAGGGGAATCCTTTCTGCTGAAGGAGAAAGTTTCCGGCCAGGAATAGGGAAGCGGCCTCTTCACCGGTAAATCTTAAGGGAGGCAGGAAGTAGTGTTCATCGATATAGTAGCCGCCGTGAGGTCCGGTGGAGGAGTGTACCGGTAGACCAGCAAGGGCTAAGGTATTGAAATCCCGATAGATGGTGCGGCAGGAGATACCGAGTATCCGAGCTAAACTTTCTACCCCTATGCCGGGATGGGTCTTTAGGATAATAATGGTGTTCATTAATCTTTCAATCTTGTTCATCTTTTTTTACCTCCGGTTAAATAAATAGTTGTATTTTTATAAGTATATCATACTATTATGACTTCTGTATGGCAACAATCGGGGAAATAATGAAAAAGTTGCATATAAAACCTGACAGAGGACCGTCTCCTGGTAAGCTTATGTAAAAAAAACTCGCCTTGCTTAAAAAGTAAGGCGAGTTTAGGAGGTATTAAAATGAAAAAGCTATCTGTTTTATTGTTTAATAGCTTTTAAACGAAAAAATTATATCACGTTTTAGATTAATGTCAAGCCCTATGATGAAAATTTTATATCTGGCGGAGGGGGTGGGATTTGAACCCACGGATACTTTCGTATCGCCGGTTTTCAAGACCGGTGCATTCGGCCGCTCTGCCACCCCTCCATTAATCATCTATTTTTTACTTATAAAGAATAACATTTATTCAGCTAGTTGGTCAATATATAATTAAAAATTTAATAAAGAGGTGTTAGAAAGTCCTTTCTTATAATTAAAGATATTATCTTAACCACTTATACCCCGAATCTCCTCTACAAGCCAATCGAGACCTAACTCAATTAATTTTTCTGAAGAGGGGATCCCGGTTTTAACATCCCAACTCATAATCTTATAACGTAGTTTCAAGACTTTTTCAAAATCTTTTTTATTAATTGCCCCCTGACCATCTAAAGGACCACCTTTTCTCCAGCCAGAGCAATCTGAGTAATCCTTATCTTATTATCAGCTAATTCTTTTTTGATTATCCTTTGAGTATTTTCCGTATCTTTCCCCTAAAGATGGGCAGCATCTTTAAGTTATTCTTTTTTAACTGATCTTATACTAAAAGTATTATATTCTTTAAAGAATATAATACACAGAACTATGCCCATTAATGCCGTTAAAGAACAGGTTACCCAAAAATATAAATCAAATTTAAATTGTTTTAAAGGCAAGATCATATATCCTAAAGTAAATAAAACCAGTCCATCTTATATTTTGTTTCCTTCTAATTTTTTTATATTATTTTTGTCCGTATTTTTTTACCACAAACTGCCTTATCTCTTCACATTCTTTTTTAGGAATCATAAATACTTTACCAGCTGTGCTGGCAAGGAAATACAATCGCCCACCATGTTCAACTTGCCCAACAATTTTAAATGCTCCTTTTAAATTATTTGAAACTGCTACCAGCCCATGATTAGCTACTAAAACAGCACCTTTTTCACCTAATGTTTTAGCTACGTTTTGCGCTAATTCTTTTGTCCCTGGGTTAGCGTATTCTGCTACATCAATTGTATCTCCAATTAACGCTAAACCTGCTTCGATAGCTGGAAGCGGGGTTCTGGCAATGGCCAATGCAGTGGAATATAAGGAATGTGTATGGATTATTGCATCTACATCTTCTCTTACCTTATAAATTTCAGCATGCATATTTTTCTCAATTGATGGTTTACGATTTCCTTCAATTATTTCTCCATCTAAATTACATATTACAATGTCTTCCGGTTTTAGTTCATTATAAGACATACCACTAGGAGTAATCATAAATAAATTTCTATCCTGAGGGATTCTTGCACTTATATTGCCCCCGGTTCCCTCTACATGTTTCCCTGCATATATAATTTTCCCATACTTAATAATCTCTTCTCTTAAATCTTTACTCATGATTTTCTCCTTTTTAAATATTTATTTTATTTATTGGCGCGAAATCGATAAAGCAAGAGGCGGATTTTTCTCAGTAATCTGAATGATATCCTCAGGAGAAACGCCTTTTTCTACTAATTTTTTTACAAATATTCCAAATAAAAATCTTAAACAATGTTCGTGCATCGATACTTTCTTTAGCTTGCTGGCTTCAATATCTCCCAAAACTGCTCTTATTATCATAGAAACTTTCTCCTCTGCCTTTGTAATTGAATCCCTCTAATGAGTATAATTCCTAACAGCACTCCTCTTTTGGTAATTTGGATTAAGGTTAAATTCATCCCCAGAATTATACAAATATTTAATACAGCAGTTATAACCAGGGCACTTATAATTACCCCCAGAGTAGAAAATCTACCAAATACTACCATACCTAAAAGGGGGTTTATAAATGTATCCATTAGATAATCATTCCCTAAGCCCACCCTAACAACTCCTTACAAGCTTGCTAAAAGCAAACCCACAATCGCTGCCAGTACTTCTGATATAATATAGGTACTTCCAGCAATATACCGCGTTTTTACTCCCGATAACCATGATGCTATAGGATTTTCCCCCACAGATTTTACTTGGCGACCATAGGTTAATTTCTCAAATAAAAAGAAGATTAAACCACAGCTTCCTATAAAAATTAAGAATATACTCAAATCCGAACTTAAAAACTCCATTGAACCAGGTAAGATAAGATAAGTTCCGCCCATTCCTTCAATGTCTACTCTCGACGAAACAATATACTGTAATCTTCCAGCAACAAAAGTAGTACCCAAAGTTACCACAAAAGGGGATAATCCCATCCCTCCTATTAATAATACATTAAATAAACCAATAATTGCTCCGGCAAAAAGGGCTAAAAATATCCCTAAAATTACATTATTAAAGATAATAGTTATACTTACTCCAAATAAACAACCAAAAGGTCACTACAAAATACATAAGGATTGTAATTAGAAAATTACAATCCTTATGTAAATTCTACTATTTGATTCTCTACCGTAAGTTTTATATTTTTTATTGTTTATACTCAATTCGATACTGTATTAAATCCTCAATGGTAATCATCTTTAAATTATGAATTTTTATAAAATTTTTAAGCTCAGGTATTTTTGCAGTAGTACCGTCCTCATTTAAAATTTCACAAATTACACCTGCGGGGTATAGTCCGGCTAATTTTACCAAATCGACTACTGCTTCAGTATGCCCCGCTCTTTCCAGAACCCCGCCCTTTCTTGTTCTTAAAGGAAAGATATGCCCTGGTTTTTTAAAATCATCCGGCTTTGATTGTGAATCAATAAGAGTAAGAATTGTCTTTGCCCTATCATAGACCGAAATACCCGTTTTAGTTATTTTGGCATCCACAGATACGGTAAAGGCGGCAGCATCAGGGTCCGGATTATGAGGAACCATAGGATAAAGATTTAATCTGTTAATTATTTCTTCATTAACCGGCGTACAAATTAATCCCCGACAGTATTTAGCCATAAAATTTATCTTCTCGGGACTTACCTTTTCTGCCGCTATAGCCAAATCTCCCTCGTTTTCTCTATCTTCACCATCTACAATTACTACCATTTCCCCATTATATATATCTTCTATTGCATCCCTAATATTTTTAAATATTTTTTCGTTCATCAACATTTACTCACTTTTCGTTATAGAATAGTTTCTATTTGATATTTTATAGATTTCTGGCTATCTTTTCAACCCCTCCCATATATGGGCGAAGGACATCGGGGACAACCACACTTCCGTCCCTTTGTTGATAATTTTCTAATATAGCAACCAGAGTTCTGCCAATTGCTAAACCAGAACCATTTAAGGTGTGGACAAAATTTACTTTCTCTTTTTCTTTTGAACGATATCTTATCATTCCCCTTCTGGCTTGAAAATCTTCACAGTTACTACAGGATGATATCTCTCTATATTTCTTCTGAGCCGGCAGCCATACTTCAATATCATAGGTCTTGGCAGCAGAAAATCCCATATCCCCGGTGCAAAGAACAATTACCCGATAAGGTAGTTCTAATCTTTTTAAAACTTCTTCGGCATTCTGAGTTAAGGTTTCTAGTTCCTGATAAGAATCCTCTGGCCGGCAGAACTTTACCATTTCTACTTTATTAAATTGGTGCTGTCTGATTAAACCCCGCACATCCTTTCCATAAGAACCGGCTTCTTTACGAAAACATGCGGTATAAGCAGTATAATAAAGAGGTAAATCATCTTCATCTAAAATCTCCTGCCGATGAAGATTGGTTAAGGGTACTTCAGCGGTCGGTACCAGATAGAGACCATTTTCACATTTAAATAAATCACTTTCAAATTTGGGCAGCTGCCCGGTACCGGTCATTGTCTTGGAATTTACTAAAAAAGGAGGAAATATTTCTTTGTACCCATGTTCATTGGTATGAAGATCGAGCATAAAATTAATTAAAGCTCTTTCCAATTTAGCCCCCATCCCTTTTAAGACTGTGAATCGAGCAGAGGCAACTTTTGCCCCTCGTTCAAAATCGAGTATATTCAGAGCTTCTCCAATATCCCAATGAGGCAAGGGGGCGAAATCGAATTTACGCGGTTCTCCACATTTTCTTATCTCTGTATTATTCTTCTCGTCTTCTCCAACCGGCACACTCTCATGGGGAATATTGGGAATTTCCAGTAATATTTTAGCTGTTTTTTCTTTAATTTCTTTTATCTGAGCGTCTAATTCTTTAATCTTTACCGATACCTCTCTCATGGCTAAAATTTTTTCCTGGGTATCTTTCTTTTCTCTTTTTAATTTTCCAATTTCTTCACTCACTGTATTTCTTTTTTCTTTTAAGGCACCTGCTTCTAATAATAATTCTCTTCTTTTTTGATCAAGTTCTAATATCTCATCAAGATTAATTTTCTCTTTTCTTTTTTCTAAAGCCTCTTTTACTTTCTCCGGATTAGAACGTATAAGTTTTATATCTAACATTTCTTGTCCTCTCTTCTCTATATTTTTTCAATTTTACATATTTTTTAATAATCGTATTATTTATTGCCTATAGCGTATAGTATTAAAGCGAAAAACGCAAAGCGTAAAACCATAATTCAAAATTCAAAACTTTTTTTATATAGTGTATATTGTTTGGTGTAGGGGTCGGATTTATCCGACCCGGGTTATTCTGGAAATTTTCTTACGGGTTCGATGAATCGAACCCCTACCTCATATATTCTGCCTGTTTTACTCTACACAATATTTATCTTCTGGTTCTTGGCTTCTTTACTATATACTATTCACTGATTTAATTGGGCAATTGGTCAATCGGTAGATTGGTCAATTGATACTTATCCCTTAATAACTCCCAATGGTCGCATTCGCACCACCTTTTTAGATATACCGGTCTGATGCATTACTTCGACCACTTCACTTACATCTTTATAGACCTCGGACATCTCTTCAGCCAGGGTTCCCCGGCTTTCTGCTTTTACAATTATTCCCTTTTCTCTTAATTCTTGTTGAATGTCTCTCCCTCTAGCCTGTTTTTTTGCTGAGGTTCTGCTCATCACCCTTCCTGCTCCATGACAGGTTGAACCAAAAGTCTCTTCCATCGCCTTTTTAGTTCCTACCAAACAATAAGAACAGCGTCCCATATCTCCCGGAATTAAAACCGGCTGTCCTATCTTCTTGTATCTTTCCGGTATATCAGGATGAAAAGGGGGAAAGGCCCGGGTAGCTCCTTTTCTATGGACACATAATTTTACTTTCTTGCCCTCCACACTATGTTCTTCCATTTTAGCAATATTATGGGCTACATCATAGATTAACTTCAATCCTAATTCTTCCGGAGTGCTTTGAAAAACCCTGCCAAATACCTCCCGAGTCCAGTGCATTATACATTGGCGATTCGCCCAAGCGTAATTTGCCGCACAGGCCATAGCCGCATAATAATTTTTCCCTTCCGGTGAAGACAGAGGTGCACAAGCTAGCTGCCGGTCGGGAAGTTGAATTCCATATCTTCTTACCGCTTTCTGCATAGTTACCAGGTAGTCAGTACATACTTGATGCCCTAATCCCCGTGAACCACAATGAATCATTACGGTAATTTGGCCTTCTTCTAATCCCAGTTCCCGGGCAACTTCAGGGTCATAAACTTTATCGATTACCTGAATCTCTAAAAAATGATTTCCTGAGCCAAGAGTGCCTAATTGAGGTTTTCCTCTTTCCATCGCATGCTTGCTAACCAAATCGGGGTTGGTTTCTTTCATACATCCTTCTTCTTCAGTAAATAAGATATCTTCTTCCCAGCCAAAACCTCTCTCTACTGCCCATTTAGAACCTCTTCTTAAAACATTTCTTATTTCATTATAACTTATTTTTATCTTCCCTTTCGAACCTACACCAGAGGGAATAGCCCTGAATAATTCATTTACTAATAATTCAATTTTCGGCTTTACTTCTTTTAAGGTCAAATTAGTCCTTACTAATCTGATTCCGCAATTTATGTCAAAGCCCACTCCTCCGGGGGAGATAACTCCATTATCTAGGGAGGTAGCCGCTACTCCGCCAATACAGAAACCATAACCCCAGTGGATATCAGGCATAGCCAATGAACAACCTACAATCCCCGGTAAAAAAGCTACATTGGCTACCTGTTCCGGAGCCTGATCCTGGCGTATTTTTTCCAATAAATTTGAAGAGGCATAAATCAGACCGGGAACTCTCATCCCAGTGTTATAGGTCTTGGGAATCTCCCAGCGATAATCATCTATTTTTTTTAAATGTCCTTCCCAGGGTTGTTTCATATTAATTCCTTTTTTTAGATATCAAAAATTACACGGGCGCCCCAGAGTCCGCTTTCCTCATCTTTTTTAATTTCTAAACGATGATAAGTTGTTGCTTTTATCTCTTTTTCTATTTTAACGGAAGGAGGGTTGATTTTCATCCCCTCAACTTCCGCTTTAATCTGAAAATTAGATAATTCCTTTATCTGAAATTTGTTAAGAATTACTAATCTGGTTTCACCGATATATAGAAGTTCATTAAGCCAGGCTACCAGCAAATCTTCCAGGCCTTTCGCCTTAAGCGTAACCTTACAAGAAAAATTATTATTTATTAAGTTGCTATTATTTCCAGCAATAATATTAAACATTCCTTTGGCAGCATTGATAAAAACTTCTCTTTTGCTTTTACCATAGGCTGCTATTCCGATATCAGCGGTATGTTCGAGAATTTCAAATTCTTTCATAAATGTTTATTACCTTTTTAAATAAAAAAACTCTCATCGCTTAGTAATATCTACTACTAGGGACGAGAGTTTAATCACGTGGTGCCACCCTATTTCAATAGGAACATCCTATTCTTCATTGGGTATTTTTTAACACATCAGCAGTGCGTTTCTGGATACTTTGTTTCACCAGAAAATTATCCAGGGTGGAATTCGGTAAAGTCACTTGCTGATTCACACCATCCATCAGTTCTCTAAAATTGGCCGTTTACCTACTTTCCCCTTTTATTTTTTTCTTTTATTATATTGTGTTACCAATATTATAAGTTTTAATTACTCTTCTTGTCAAGCTTTATATTCGTATCTCGTATATCGTATTGCGTATTGCGTAGGGAAAAATAGAAGTCAGGAGCCAGAAGTAGGGGTTCGATTCATCATGACAGAAATGGGCAGAAAATAATTATTTGAAAATAATTAATATTCCTGCCCATTATTAAAAACTAATTTTTATTTGTTATTTTACTTTTTAAGTTCTACAATACTATTCAGTTCGGTCTGAAAGAACTCATTGGCATTCCCCCAATTGATAGCAATTTCGAGAACATCGTTACAGGCAATAAAGCAGACCCAATCTCCCTCGGGGACATCTCCATAAGTCGTTCCCACTTTAATCTTTTGAGTCTTGTCACCTATTTTTACATTGACATCATCTCCAAGTTTGATACCCAGTTCATCAAATTCATCCTGAGTAATATTCACTATTATATTTCCATACTGATTAATATAAACCACGTAACCGATTGCTGTCTTGTTTTCAACCTTGGATTTCTTAATGGGTAACATTACCAGATCTTTCGGGTTAAGCTCCGGACCCACTTCGGAAACTGAATCCCCCGAAGCTATATGAGCAGCCACAGGAGAAAAGATATCTCTTCCGTGAAAATCTTTAGAAATTTTTCCGGGTCTGAAATATTTATTATTCTTAAGTTCATAAACTTTTTTAATCCCCATCTCATTTATTACCAGGGTCAATATTCCATTATCCGGTGCAATAAAATATTTATCATTTTTAGTTACAACTAAAAGAGGTTTTCTTTCTGTACCCACTCCCGGATCTACAATTGCCAGAAATACAGTACCTTCCGAAAACTCTCGGGCAGCATAGAGAAGTGTGTTTGCGCCTTCTTGAATATCAAAAGGAGTTACACCATGAGAGATATCTACCAGTTTTAAATCAGGTTCTACGGTAAGCATCACCCCTTTACAGGCACCGACAAAGTAATCTGTCTCTCCCCAGTCAGTTAAAAATCCAATAATTCCATTTGGGGAAGTTTCAGCAAGCGATGAAAAGGTGAGCACTAAAATAAACAAAGTAGCCAAAATCAAGTAATTTAGAAATTTTAAAACCTTCTTGTTCTTCATAATTCTTCCTCCTTCTTTATTATTTAATAAATTTATTATATAAGATTCCCAATAAATGTTCAAATAAAACAATAAAAAAATTATTATTGCGTATTGAGTATCGCGTGGAGAAAAATGGAATTCAGATGTCAGGAGCCAGAAGTAGGGTTTCGACTCATCGAACCCGCCAGAAAAGTTGCTTAAAAAACACGGGTCGGATAAATCCGGCCCCTACAAAGAAAAAAATATTATAAGAAAAAATTTTGAATTTTAAATTATAATTTTCTTGACATTCGACTGACCAGTCAGTTATAATGAAAGTTATTCAAAAAAATATAGAGGAGATAAAAGAAAAAAATGAATAAACTTTCTCGTTTTATTACTAAATTTGCCTGGCCCATACTTATAGCAACCATTGTGTTAACCATTTTAGCTGGCATGCAAACAAAAAACCTTAAGATAGATGATGATGTTACTAAATACATGTCTGAAGATGATCCCGAAATAAAATTTTATAGTGAAATAGTTGATAAATTTGGTGGCTCACAATCAGAGACGGGGGTAATAACTTTAGAATATAAAGATCTTTTTCAAGTAAAAAATTTACAATGTATTAAAAATATTGTAGATGAATTAGATAAAGCCCCCTATATAAAATCTGTTACCTCTTTTTTAAATATGCCGGAAATAATAAGCACCGAAGAGGGTTTGGAAATAAAAGATCTGGTAGAAGTCTTTCCAAAAAATGATAAAGAAGCAAAAGAACTTAAAAAATCTCTTTTAGAAAATAGTATGGTAAAAGGTAAGTTTATATCTAAAGACGGAAATGTAACTTTATTAATGATAGAATTTAAAAAAGGAGTAAATGGAAAAGAACTTAAAGATAATTTAGAAAAAATAGTAGATTCTCAAAAAGGAGATACTATAAAAGTATACTATACCGGCATGCCCTTAATGAGTGCAGATATAGGAGAAAGCTCCCAAGATACGATGAGATTGAGCATTATGGCTCTAATTCTGATGCTTTTTATCCTTTATTTTTGTTTTCGAAGCATTCGGGGAGTTTTATTGCCTCTTATTGTCGCTTCTTTTGCTTCGGTTTGGACTTTGGGATTAGTAGCCTCTACCGGCCGAAATGTTACTATGGTTGCTTCTGCTGTACCAATACTAATGATCGCGCTGGCTACTGCTTATGGAATACATTTTGTAAGCCGATATTATGAGGAAAGACATAATTTTGAACCACTCAAGGCAGTTCGAATGACTATTAAAGATGCTTTTACACCTATACTCATGAGTGCTCTCACCACTATGGCCGGTTTTTTATCCCTCTCTGCTGCAATAGTAAGACCGGTTACTGAATTTGCTATTTTTTCCACTATGGGAATATTTTTTGCTTTCGTTCTGGCAACTTTTTTCCTCGGTTCGTTTTTTAAACTTTTCCCTCCTCCTAAAATTCACGAAAAATTCTCTTCTGATTCTAAAGATTTAGTAAGCCAGTTATTAAACAAAATATTTTATTTAGTTTCAGAAAAAAAGAAGGTTGTAATTACTTTTATAGTAATTATATTAATTGGGGCAATCGGTTTTGCTACTCAAATTTCACCTGATTCTTCCATGGAATCAATGATGGGCGAAAATAGTGAAATAATAAAAACTTTAAATTATTTTAAAGATAAATTTGGCGGGATAGATACACTCTATGTTTACACTAAAGCAAATAATGTAAAAAATCCTTATGTTTTAAGACAGATTAAAAAAATAGAAGATTACTCAACACAACTTCCTTCCTTAAGAGAACCTTCTTCAATCAGTGACTTTCTAATCGATCTTAATGATGCTATGGAAAATAAAAAGATAATACCGGCAAACGAACAAAAAATTGATAATCTCTGGTTTCTTACCCAGGATAATGAATATGTTACCTCTATGGTCGGAGATAAAGATAAGGATACATTAGTATCTATTAAAACCGCGGAAATGAGATCTGATGCTTTAGATTCATCTATTACAAAGATTGGGGAATATATAGATACTATTCCTAAAAGAGTAAAACAGGTAGACCTTTCGCAATTAAAAGAGGAAGAACGACAAAACTATTATCCTTATCTGGCTGATGAAGTAATTACTTCTCTTCAGGCAAAAGGTATAAAGATAAAAGATATAGACAACCTAAAGAAAGAACTTGTCCTTCTGGCTGCTAAATCTAATTCTGAATTTGAAAGTGATGACCAGGAATTCATTAATGAAATTTTATCCTTTTCTTCTCTGGAAATCAAAGATTTGGGGATAACCAAAGAGGATATTTATCCTTTGTTTGCTTCTTATGTCCAAAATGACCAATCAGTAGATTTCTTTATAGATGAATTGATGAATAAAGCTAATCTATCCGAAGATGATGCCCTTTATTTGGAAGAAGTATTGGAAGATTCTTTAAGCTTGGCTCAAGAAAAAGAAAAGATAATGGTTGCTCAGTTAAAAACAGAAGAACTTTTAGGTAAAAAACTAAACGATGAAGAAAAAAGTATTTTATGGTATTTGGCTGACAGTGTAGTTTACGTTCCTGATGATGAAGGGGATATCGAAGTATCTTTCCGTCTTAGTGGAACTCCGGTAATAACTGACCTGGTAAATAAAGCTTTATTTAGAGGACAAATAAGAAGCATAATCCTGGCTTTCCTTATGATATTTGCAATGCTGGCAATTCAATTTAAATCTCTTAAGGTAGGACTATATGCCATAATTCCTCTTGTTCTTACTATAATTACTTCTATCGGTGCAATGGGTGTATTCCATATGAGTTTAAATGTAGCCACTATGATGGTAGCGAGTATTTCCATAGGTGCAGGGGTAGATTATACCATTCACTACATATCCCGATATAAAAACGAATTGAAAAGAAGGAATAAGAAAAATGCCCTAAAAGTAACCTTAACCGGAACCGGGAGAGCGATAATCTTTAATTCTATATCTGTTGCCGCCGGGACTTTTACACTTAGCCTATCCAGCATCAAGATGATGGCTTCTTTCGGCCAATTAATTGGAAGTGTAATGATTGTAAGTGTAATTTATACTTTGCTACTTCTTCCCATATTGTTAGATAAAATTGATTTTAAAATAAAAAAGGAGTTAAAATAATGAAAATGAGAAAATATTTTATTACTACTATAACTGTCTGTTTACTTTTTCTTAGCGGAATAGCGTATGTAGGAGCAGAAACACTTACCGTAGATGAAATTATGGATAAAATGGACGAAGTCGCCCCAGAATTTACCACACAAAAGACTATTTCTGAAATGATTTTAATAGATGAGGAAGGGAAAGAGGAAATAAGAGAGATGATAATGTTCTCTCAAAAAGTTGAAGATGACCAAACTAATACGCTTATGAGATTCCTCTCTCCTAAATCGGTAAAAGGGGTAACCCTCTTAAATTTAAATGATGGCGAAAAAATATACTTATATATGCCTGCTTATAAAAAACCCAGGAGAATTGCCGGATCTTCAAAGGGTGACGAATTTATGGGAACAGGCCTTTCTTACGAAGATATGAGTATGGACTATAAAGATAAGGATTATGAAAAGAAGTTATTAGAAGAGACCGAGAGCGAATATGTAGTAGAAGTTATACCAAGTGGAGAAGATCTGTCTTACGAGAAAATTATCCTTCATATAGATAAAGAAAAATTTTATGCTAAAAAAGTAGAATTTTACGATATGAGCGAAAATCTTATTAAAACTTTAGAAATTGCTAAGATAAAGATTGATGATAAAGGGAAAATTACCCCGATGGAGATAGTATTTATTGATATAGAGGAGAATCAAAAAACTAAGATTGTAATGAAAGAAACAGAATATGATATAGAATTATCATCCAGTTTCTTTAGTATCAGGACTTTGAAGAAACCAACACTTTAAATTTGTCGTTAGTGAATAGTGAATAGTATTTAGTAAGGAGAAGATAAGAGATATTATCCAAGGTCAGAGGTAGGGGTTCGATTCATCGAACCCGCTAGGGAAAATACCCAAACAACTCGGGGCGGATAAATCCGCCCCTTATATAAGAAAATATATTTTTGTCATTGCGAGGAGTGAAATAAGCCTGCCCCAGCGAAAGCAGGGGAAGCAATCTCATCAATCATGGGATTGCCACGCTCCGATAAATCGGAGCTCGCAATGACAGTTTTGTGGAAATTGTGCTGAATCTTGACGCAATACGCGATACGCGATACAGTTAAAAAAATGGAGGAAAAATAATATGAATTTTAAAAAAAGTGGTATTTTAATAATTGTTATAATTTTATTATCTTCGGCTTCTGCTTATGCCGGAGATTTTTCAGGAAATTTAACTTATTCCGGACAATATAATTTTACTGAACAAAATCTAAGCAATACTCTAAATTTAGACCTTAACTATATTCATGATTTTACTGACGAAGTTTTTGTAGAAGGAGACTTAATAATTAAATATAGCGATAGTTCTGCTCCCAGTCCTTTTATGATCATACCTAAAGAAATTTATATTGGCACTTATGATCTTATTCCTAATTTAGATTTAAGAGCAGGCAGATTAATTATAAGCTGGGGATCAGCGGATATGTTTAGCCCCTTGGATAATTTTAATCCCTTGCCACCTGGAATGTCTTTTACATCCATGAGCCAGAAAAATGGAGTATTAGCTGCTGATGCAACTTATTATTTTAATGATATCACCTATTTGCAAACCATAATTCTACCTTCTTTTGTCCCTTCCTATATGCCGGAAAAATATGAAGAGCAGATGTATCTTTTTATGTTTGCCCCCCAATTCCAAACTCAAGGAATAGAAATAACCTCTATTAATGTAACTCATAACACTCCGGAAAATCCCGTTTGGGGAATAAAATTAGGAAGAAGCTTTACCTCTTTTGATGCGGCAATTAGTTACTATAACGGATATTATTTTAATGCTTATCCTGAAACCGTGCAGCCCGTTCCTGATATTTCCGGAATGACTTTAAATCTTGGCTTGGGGTATCCTAAAAAAGATGTTTTTGGTCTTGAATTCCAGGGAGATTTTCCCGGTATTGAAGGAGCTACTTTAAGAGGTGATTTGGCTTATATAATTCCCCAACCCTGGCAAGTGCAGGGTGAAGATATATTAAAAGACCCTTATTTAAAAGCAGTAATCGGTGCAGACTATACTACCTCTTTTGACCTTTATTTAAATGTGGGCTTCATCTGGGGATTTGCCTTTGAAGAAGGAGACCAATGTTCTCCTTATATTTCTTTAAATGCCAGAAAGGAATTAGAAGACAGCAAATTTACTCCTAACTATTTAGGTATAATCAGTCTTCGCGATGGAAGTATGGTAAATTCTATTGGCACCAGTTATGATTTCACTGATGATTTTTCGATTACCCTTTCTTGTGTTTCTGTTTCAGGCAACCAAAATTCAAAGCTGGGACGGATGGGAAGCGCGGAAGGTCTATACCTGATGGGAGAGTGGTCTTTTTAATGGACGAAAATATTGATAAAAAGGAAATTATTTTAGAGGCGGCCCGCGAGGTCTTCTTTAAAAAAAGTTTTTATGAGGCCACCATGGATGATATCGCTCAGCTTTCAGGAGTTAAAAAACCGACTATCTATTATTATTTCCCTTCCAAAATAGATTTAGCTTCACAGCTACTGGAAGTAAATGTAAAAAAGATTTTTGAAAAGATTAACGAAATAATTTCTACAACAAATAATATTAAACAGCGAGTTAAGATAATAGTAGATTTTTATATAAATCTTTTAGAAGAAAATTCTAAAATTTTTATTATTATGCAAAGAATTGGCTATGATTTTATGCAAAAGGAAGATAGCAAGAAAAAGATAAATGAACTCTTCGAAAAATTAAGGAGAAAGCAGGAGAAAGCAGGTGACCTGTTCGGGGAAGTTATTTTATGTTCAGGTAAAAGAGTAAGCGGAGATCTATTTTTATATTCCTTGGTTGCTGCCTTAGGAAGAGCTATTTTTGAAAACGTATCTCGGGGAAGAAAACCTCAAAAAGAAAATCTTCTGGCAATTAGAGATATTTTTATTGCCTCAGTAAAATAACACAGGGGACGGTTCTCTGTGTTAATAATGATTTTATATTTTAAACTAAGTTAACACAGAGAACCGTCCCCTGTTCCTGATTTTTCTAAAAACTTGTTTTGCTGGAAAAAGTGAAATTATTGGTTCTGAGATAGGGGGCAACTGTTGGGCCGACAAATCCTTCCTTTGTCTGTCTTTCTTTGGATATCATATCTACTGCCTTTAACATATCTACTACACTGGTATTGAATCTCATATTCTTGATTGCCCTTCCTAGCTTCCCATCTTCTATTAAGAAAGTCCCGTCTCTAGTCATTCCGGTTAATTGAACACTCATTGGATTGAGTATATTGACATAGTGAAATCGGGAAATATAGATACCTTTTTTGGTGCCAGAGATTATTTCATCAATAGTGCTATCTCCTTCTCTCATTACCAGATTAAAAGGGAGAGCTCCAAAGGAAGCGTGTTCCGGTGATAAAGTATTCCCGGTACATTTTCTATTATATTTTAGAGCGGTAAGATGGTCATAAACTCCGTCTTTTATTACCCCGTCTTTAATGAGGTCTATCTTTTCCCGAGGATATCCCACCAGATCAAAAGGTAGTGGCATAGTAAGTTTATCAAAAGGATCATCGGAAACAGTTATAGTCTCCGGGAAAATCTTTTTACCTTGATTGTGACAGATAAAACTCTTGCCCTCCATAATCGTTTTGCCATTAAAAGCGGTATAGCCGGCATAGTTTAATATTTCTGAAACTGCTTCCGGAGAAAGGATAACCGTATAGACCCCCGGATCAATTTCTATCTGTTCTACATTTTTTAAAGCAGTCTCTAATAATTCATCGGTTACTTTTTTTATATTAAAATTATTAATATCGCTGTCTATAAACGAGGTATGGGCAGTAGAATTATCTCGGGTGATAACACAATTAAAATCTACCTTAGTCCTCTGGTCAAAGGCAAAAACTCCTTCTGAATTAGCCACCAGGAGGGTAGATTCTTCTGTTTTAAAAGCTCCCGCCACCTCATACCCTCTTTGGTTTACTTCTTTTATTAGTTGTTTTACCAATTGGGCTCGATTAAAAGGAGTAAAGTTAGCAGTATCTTTAGAATATCTGCTTTTTATTTTGTATGATTGAGGTGTCAGCAAACGATAATGGTAATCTAATTTAGGGGTAATCTTGGTTACTTCAATTGCCTTTTCTATATTTTTTGATATAGTAGTCTCATCAATACTGTTCATCTGTACTGCACCGATTCTATTTTCATTTATTATCTTTACGGTTAAATTTAGATCGGCTTCCGCTACATTTTGGTGAATGTAAGACTCTGCAAATCTGGTAAGCTCACTTTTGTCCCTTGAGGCAATTATTTCAAAATTGTAATTTTTAAGAATTTTTTTGACCTTATTAACAAGTTCTTTCCCAGAATTTATATCTATCATTTGGAAGCACCTACCTTTACTTTTCTAAATCTTGCAGGGGATGTACCATGCGCGACATGCATTGCTTGCCCTGGCTGTCCTTTGCCACAATTCGGTACCCCCCATACATTCCAATATTTTTTATTGGTTATACCATCACAAGATTTCCAAAATTCCGGAGTTATACCTTGATAGACTGCGTTTTTATAAATTTTTCCTAACTTACCATTTTTTATTTCCCGGGCAATCTCCGTACCAAATTGGAAGTTTATCCTCTTATCATCTATACTCCAACTCTTATTATAATCTAAATATAGACCTTCCTTTATATCTCCTATAAGCTCATCCAGCTCCAAATTTCCCGGCAACAAATTGATATTAGTCATCCTAACCAGAGGTATCCTGTTCCAATTTTCTGCTCGGGCAGCACCATTGCTCTTCAATCCCAATTTAAAAGCATCCTCTCTGGACATTAAATAACCTACGAATTTTCCTTTATTTACCAGAAAACTTTTGGAGGCAGGGACCCCTTCATCATCATAACCGAAAGTTCCTAATCCCCCCGGAACAGTTGCATCAGCTACAATAGTTACCTCCGGGCTTCCGTAGGTAAAATTATTTAATTTATCCAGAGTTAAAAAACTTCCTCCGGCATAGCTAATTTCTTTCCCCAATACCCTGTCTAATTCTACCGGATGCCCGCAGGATTCATGGACCTGAAGCGCAAGTTGAGATCCTCCTAATACAATATCTGTTACCCCTTCCGGAGCAGGAGGGGCAAGCAATAACTGATTAGCCTCTTCAGTTATTCTTTCGGCATTTTCTAATAGATTCATCTCTTCGATAAATTCATATCCTCGGGTAGAATAATCCCCTCCAAAACTGGAAGGATAGGAACGTTTTTGAAAATCTCCTTCACCGATAGCGTAGGCAGTAATTCCACCACCTGATTCAAATATAGTCTGTTCGAGTTCAGAACCTTCGGTAGATACAAATATTTTATTGGTCTTATAAAAAATAAATGAACCTTCGCTTTTCTTTACTTTATCTTTTAACATAATCTTAGTAGCTCTTACTAAAAGGTCTATCTTTTCTGCAGGACTAACCTGGAAGGGATTTTTAGTTATTGGAGTAATGTAAGTATCGATATGTTTATCTTCGTGAGCAAGTTTGACATCTTCTTTTTTAGTAAGGGCAGAGGCTCGGACAATATCCAAAGCTTTAGCAGCTGTTTTCTGTAAAGATACTTTGTCTAAATTATTAGAGGCAGCAAACCCCCAGGCACCATCTGCTAATACTCGTATCCCTACTCCTCTATTAGTTGAGACATTATAGGAAGATAAAATACCATTTTCTACTTCGATGTTCTCCTCTTCGGTTTGAACAAATCTTAAATCAGCATAGTTTACCTTTGGTTCTAACCAATCTAAAATATTTTTTAATATCTCTTTCATCTCATAAATAACTCCTTCCTCTATTAATTTTGTCCCACTGGACAGAAAAATGCCAGGGGACGGTCCTCTGTCATTTTTTAAGAATCCCCCAGGACTGCAATAGCAGCCCCGCCAATGCCAATGTGTACGCTCAAAGCCGGTGATGCTTCGGCAATCATTACTTTTGAAGAATTAAAAACGGTGCGAATTTTGTAGCCATACCATTGAGCCAGTTCTGGCACTGCTACATGAGCAATGGCAAAACGGGGATTTTTAACGCTTTTAGCAAATTTAATAGCCAAATCTAAAGTTTTATGCACTACTCTTTTTTGCCCAATCACTTTAGCTGCCTCGACAATATTGCCATCAGAATTTACAGTCAAAATGGGTTTCAAATTAAGAAGCGTACCCAAAAGTCCTTTAGTTTTACTCAGGCGCCCACTACGCATCAGATATTTTAAGGTAGGTATACTGATAAAGATTTTAACATTGTCAGCGGCAATTTTTAATCGGTTAATAATTTCTTCAAGCTTACACCTTTCTTGAATTAATTGAGCTGCCTCAGCAACTAACAACCCTAAAGCAACTGAACTTGTTTTACTATCGATAATATGAATTTTATTAACATACTCCATACCTTTACAACCCATACGTGCACCCTGAATCGTTCCGCTTAACTTTTCCGAAATATGTAAGGAGATTATAGATTCGTATTTTATTGCAATTCTATTATAAATTTCTGTAAAAGAAGCTGGAGGAGGTTGAGAGGTAGATATTTTTTTGTTAGAAGTCTGTAAAAGATAACAAAAATCTTTTGGTTTAATATCTACCTGGTCTAAATAACTCTTTTCTCCCGCTTGAATCACTATAGGCACAATCTGAATATTATACTTCTTAATTAACTCTTGTGGTAAATCACAGGTTGAATCAGTAACTAACCCGATACTTTTTTGAACATCAAGTTTAATCTTAGTGTGCTGTTTGTGCATATCATCAACTTTAGTTTTCACTATAGTGCCATATTCGGATAGAACAGAAAAAACCCTTTCTGGTTTATCAGTGTGAATATGGATATGGGCTTTATTTTTAGAACCGGCAACAATTAATGAATCCCCTAAAAAAGAAAGTTTTTGTTTGATTGTCCTCAGGTCTATGCCAATTCCTTCAAGTAAGCATTCAGCACAAAATTGAAAATTAATTCCGGAATCAACTTTATCTAAATTAAAACTCCTCATTTTATTGGTAGTAGAAGTAATTGCTTTTAATGATTTAATTTTACCATATTCAATAAAATTAACTATCCCCTCTAATATATTAACAAAACCCTGGGCTCCGGCATCGACTACGCCTGACTTTCTTAATATCAGGAGTTTATCGGGTGTTTTAGCCAGGGAATCCTTTGCTTTAGATAATGATTTTTTAAAGAGTTCGACAAAATCAGGAGTGTGAGAAGCATGTTCGGTAAGATAGTTTGCCCAATCTTTCATTACTGTAATAATCGTGCCTTCTTGAGGATGAGAAATAGCTTTCCTGGCTTGCTCCGCCGCTTTAGTGGCAGCTTGGGCAAAAGTTTCTGTTGAGAGACGAACTTTACCCCGAGTTGCTTCTGCCAGACCCTGAAAAAATTGAGCTAAGATAGCTCCGGAGTTACCGCGTGCCCCGGCCAAAGCCGAATCAGCAATGATACTACTAATTCTGGCAAAAGAAGATTCCTTACATTTTTTTATCCCTTTTACAATGCTGTTCATAGTAGCTGCCATATTAGTACCTGTGTCCCCATCGGCTACCGGAAAAACATTAATATCATTCAGATACTGTTCCATCTGATTTATTCGTTGGGCAGAATTTATAATAAAACGTTTAAATCGAATACCATTTAAATATTTTATTTGAATTTTCATTTTAAAGCATTCTCACCCCATCTCTGATACAGGGGACGGTTCTCTGTATCATTTTATTATTTTATTCCTTGAACTGTTACCGTGCTAACTCCCAAAATATTTGCTATTCCTCGAATGGATAAAGTAGAATTTAATTTTAAATAACTAATCAGTTTGTTTCTATGAGATTGATACTTTCTTTCTCTTAAATTAGATAAATCAAAACGATATTCTTTAAAATAATTTTGGATATATTGCTTTGCTCCTTTCTCATTAATCAAACTGTGACCATGTTTCTCGTCTTCTTCTGGTAATTCAATAATATTGCTTTTTTCTAGTTTATTCTGACGATGGTATCGAACAAATAAATCAATCGCTTGGTCTTTATCTGGAGAAAATAAAGATAAGATATCTTCACGCTCAATTAAAAAATTATTCTGTGGTAATTCTTTAATGTACAAACAGTAACTGCTCCAAGTATATTCTTCTAAGTTTTTAACAATAAAGGCATTTAAAGGATTGTTATGAATATAACTCAGCACTGCCAATAAATAATTCTCATCTTCAATGGGTTCGCTTTTAAAACGATCTTGAAAAAGATGACCAATCTGCTGATATTTCTGATTGAAGTAGGTAACATAGCTTACATTTATTCTTTTCATTGTCTGGGAAAGTTGCTCATCTTTTTCTTTAATTAACAGATGGACATGATTATTCATTAAACAGTAAGCATAAAGTATATATTCCTTTTTCTGTTTTACTTTTTTCAGTACTTTTATGAACTTGAATCTATCCTCATCTTCTAAAAATATATCTTGTTTTCGATTACCACGAATCATTACATGATAAATATTTGTTGAACTTAATTTTCGAGCTTTTCTTGGCATAATAATCTTCGTTCTACCTTTAATTTATTTTATATTTAATATTATATCATATTACTATATCTTTATCTTTTGATACAGAGAACCGTCCCCTGTGTTACTTTCCTACAAAATATATACTGCTTTGCTTCACTTGTTCTCCGGTGATTTCCTGCCATACCCGGCTGTAAATAGCAATCTGCTTTTGATAGACCTCGGCTAATTTTGGGTAATCCTTCTTATTTTTTGGTTTATCGGTCTTATAATCCACTACTATCCAGCCATCGGCTTCTTTAAAGACCAGATCGATAGTTCCGGATAGAATCACCGGGCGGGAATCCTGTCCGGCTAATTCGTCATAAAGAGGATGAGTGGGCTCAATATTTATGGTAAAGGGAACTTCACTATATTTAAGTTCGGCTTTTTTTAGGCGCTGATATAAATCGCTCTCTTTAAATTTTCGGATAATCCCCGCCAATTCCTCTTTTCTCTTTAGGGATACCCCCTGTTCTTCCAGGGCTTTTCCCGCATGTAAAGACAATAACTGTTCATCGGGGTCTTCTTTAATTAAATAATCAAAGATTTTATGAACAACACTCCCCCAGGCCGCTCCGCCCACATCAACCGTGGCAATCTTTCGGTGTTTTTCTTCATCTTTAAAATCAGTCGGTGTTTTTTCAAAATAACTGCTTTTTGATAAATCTTTCACCCATTGCCCGCATTCTTTTTGAATCTCCTTATAACTATCAAATAAAGATTCCTCTCCCTTTTCCACTTGCTTTTCTTTTTCCTTCGCTTCTCCCTCGGGCAATCCTGCTTCCGGAACAGTAATATTCATCTCTTCTTTAATATCTTTCAATAAAGGCAGCCAGGGATTGCTCTTATTACTCTTATGATTTAAACTACTGATAACCAGGAGATTCTTGGCTCGGGTAGCCGCTACATAGAGCAGGCGTATATCTTCTGCTTCATTATAAGATGCCTCAAGCCGGCAATACTCCTCCCAATTTTTGGGTTGGGCCAGCCGTTTCCCTTTACCCTTGTTATAAGTATTAGAACGGGAGACTAAAAAATGACCATACGGTTCCTGCCCTGTCCTTTCAATATAATAAGTTGGTTCATGGGTAGTGGGATTGTAAGGAATGGCTAAAAATACCACCGGGGATTCCAGCCCTTTGGCTTTGTGTAGATTCATAATCCGGACCGTATTTTCTTCGGTCAGGATATCCAGCTCCTCTTCGACCCCGGCCTCCAGCATCTTTTCCAATTGGTCTACCATTGAGGCAAACCCTACAACTTCTCCCGCCTCCGTTTTTCTTAATCTCTCCAGAATAAAATAAAGTTCCCCGCATTTATTTAGATTGTAACCCTCTAAAGATGAATGGGAAAGCAAGCCTGAATCAATAATAATCTTTTCCATTGCCGTAACCGGCGGCAGTTTTTGAGTCCACAGATGAAATTGTCTTAACCGGCAAAAAGCTCTATCAAAATTCTCCCTTAGTTTAAGGTTTAATTTTTCCGGTATTTTTTCATAAAAATCAAATTCCCCGCCTGCTACTTTAAATTGGTATAAATCATCATCAGAAAATCCAAAGAATATTCCCCGCAAGACAGCGACAATAAGCACCTGATTTTCTATATCTCTCAGCAAGCGGAAGAGCTTTAACAGCTCTTTTATCTGCTGAGATTCATTTAAAGAGGCATAACCCGAAACCGTAAAAGGTATTCCCTGTTCTGCCAGAGTGCGGGCATAGATATCCATCCTGCTTCTGTAGCGCAGAAGAATCATAAAATCCTTATAGGTTACTTTAGGTGAGATTCCTGACTTTATCTCTTCTTCTGTCCGCACTAATTCAAATCCCTTATCGACCATATCGCGAATGACTCGGGCGATAGATTGAGCATCCTGCCGGATAGTATTATTTTTATTGCTCTCTTTGGAAATAATCAGCTGCTTTACTCCGGAAAGATATTGCGGACTATCTTCCCAAACGGTCTGCATCGGTGAATATACGGCCTGGAATTTTCCCTGACCGCTTGAAAATAGCTCCTCAAATATGGGATTGAGATAAGAACCGATAGAATGCAGTGAGCGGAAATTGGTCTGTAATTTTAAAACCTCTCCTCCGCTTTTTTCCAACAACTCCTTTACCAGATTATAGATGGCAATATCAGCCCGCCGGAAGCGGTAGATGGACTGCTGGGGGTCTCCTACCACAAATAAGGAACCGGGGCGCGGTATTAATTTCTGCCAGTTCTTTTCATAAACATCCTGGCCGGTAAGATAAAAGATTATTTCTGCCTGAATAGGGTCGGTATCCTGAAATTCATCTACCAGCAGGCACTTATATTTTTGCTGAAAATATTGGCGTACCTCGGGATAATCCCTTAACAGGCAAGAGGTCTTTAATAGTAAATCCTGAAAATTAAGCATCGAAACCTTCCGGCGCAATTCGTGATAATACTCTACCGCCGGCAGAACAAATTTGATGGTATCGGCGTAGCAGTATTCCCGCCATTGCTGGAGGGTTGGATTAATAACTTTTTCCTGAAGCTCTAAAACAAGGGCATCTCTGTACTCTTTTGCCTTTTCTTTGGAAGCCCATCGGTTTAAAGTTACCTTTTCTGCTTTGGAAAAATTTTCTAATAATTTTATCTTATTATAATCTTCTTTAATAAAATCATAAAAACCCTTCACCCTCTTTACGCTTAAGACTGCTTCCTGTAAATTATCATAGCCCATTTTCGGTTCTTCGTCCGGAATATATTGGCTGGCTTCCTCGCTAAAAGAAATAATCTTTCTGACGGCTTCTTTTAAATTTGGTTTTGGTGATGCCGGAAAGACGGGCTTGACCTCCGGATAAGTGCAAATCGTTTTATAACAATCCGCAAGTTCGGAAGGTTTTATGCCTAATTCTTCCAGATGTATCAGAGAAGGGGATTCTTCTATCTTAAGATTAAGTAGATATCTTTCCCAGGCTTCTTCTTTTAATAAAGTATCATCAAGGTCATCAAGTTCGGCAAATTCCGGATCAAGTCCGGCTTCAATCGGCCTTTCCCTTAATAGGCGGGCACAAAAAGAATGAATAGTCCCCAGATAACACTGTTCCAGATTAGAAAGGGCCTCTCTAAAATAAACCTTTTCTTTTTCGTCTTCGGTTTCCCTGAAACTGTCTTCAATTTTTTGTTGGAATCGTTCCTTCAACTCAATAGCCGCTTTCCTGGTAAAGGTAATGGCGGCAATTTCATCTACCTTGAACTTTCCCGATTTAATCAGAGCAGCCATGCGATGAATCAGGCTGGAAGTCTTGCCCGACCCGGCACTTGCTTCAACTAAAACATTGCGGTTTAATTCTTTAATAATTTTTTCTCGAGCTTTCCGGTCAATTAATTCTTTGGGGGGATGATTATTCATATTCTTCTTGCAGCCTCCTCAGATTATCAAGGGCCGGTTCTTCATCATATTTTTCGGCATTTTTCCCGCTTAGTTCCATCACTTGATTTTGTTCCAGGATATCCCGGTAATCGGCACACATAAAATCATCCGCTTTTTGAATCATGGCAAAATTTCCCTGAGCAACAATATCAAGCAATAAATCGATTATTTCCAATACCTGGTTTCTTCTTTCTTCTCCGTAGAAATATTGCCTCCCCTGGCCATTTAATGTGGGAAAATAATAACCCGCTTTCTGGATTTTGGGAAAGGCAGATATTCCGGCTTTAGCTAATATTTTTTTAAGAGATAAGGCATAGAGGGCGTGCTGAATCTGTTTTCCATTTTGAAAATATTTGCTCTGGCTAAACCCATAAGGGGTCCCGGTTTTGTAATCAATAATACGATAAGTATTCTCATCTAATTTATCTATACGGTCAATCTTCCCCTGAAAACTGATCGACTTACCGCTGGGAAGATTTAGTTCTACTGCTTTTATTTTCTTGCCTAATTCCCCGTTCTGGTTATCCCGGGTACCAAAAGCAAGTTCCAGATAAACCGGTATCTCTCCTTTATATTTTTCTTCTTCGCAATGTAGAAAGAACCGGCAGGAATCCAGTACCTCTTTACTTTCATGCTGGTAAACCAGATTATTAGGAGGGGCTAACCTCTTTCTTTTTTGTTCCAGCTGGGAAAGAGCAATCTCTTCTAAGACAGGCCAGTGGTTGGCATAAGATGGTGAAATAAAAGTTCCGTTTGGTGATATTTCCTTTAATTTTTTATAAAATTCCTCGAAAATTTGATGAAACAGGATTCCTTTTTCCGAAGGGTCCAACCATACCCCCGGGTCTTCAATCATCTCTTGAGGTGGTTTTATTTTCAGGATATATTTTAGAAAATATAAATAAGGACAAAAAGCAATCGATTCCAATCTGGAGCTTGATACCACCAACCCCCGGTTAAGACGGGGGTCTACCTGTTCAGGGTCTACTTTTACTTTTCCGTTAAAGCGGTTAAGCTCTTCTTTTTCTCTCTGCCGGGCGGCGTAAAAACCTTCGGATAGGGCAGGGTAAAGGTGCTCAAAAAGGGGAGCAATATCCAAAAAGTTATGTCTTGCAGAATATAAGAACCAGTCTGCGGAATCAAGAATTTCCCGGGGCTGACCGGGAATGAATCCGGAAGTATCTTGAAAGCTGTTGTAAAAATCAGAATAATCTTTCTGTTTATCCCCGGTTTTTAAGCGGTATAGTTGCAGCATCAAGCTCGATGGGGCTAATTCCCGATTGCCTTGGGTATCAAAATGGGAATAGGAAAGAATAATTTTACCCTTAAGAGAAGTAAGCAATTGAAGCATCTTATATTGGTTTTCTTTGCCTTTTTCTTTGTTGGGATTAATGCGGCCGGTATTTTTTTTCTCGGTATCCAGTAAAATAGAGCCATCGTGCGCTGAATCGGGAAATTTGGCAGAATCCATTCCCACGATAAAATTATAAGGGCGGTTAAGCCAAATTCCTTTTTTGTAGCTGGCGGTATGTAAACAGCCTCCTCTCGGTTCCGAACAATTAACCCTTTCATTTTTGATTAAATCAACTATCAGGGTGAGGGCTTTATTTACGGGCATATCGAGAAGAGGATAATCGCTTTCGATTAAAATAGTTAATCTTTCTTTTATTTTTTTTATCGCTTCTTCGTCTAAATTGGTATCTTCATCTATTTTGCTGTAATCGGTAACAATATTTATAAGCCCCCGGGCAAGCTGCTTTGGTGAGATGGTATAATCAAAATTATCTTGAGGTAATTCATGGAAAATTTGGGTTATGAATTCTTTTGTCCAGAGAAGGTCTTTTATCTTTTTGCGGTATCTCTCTTGCCTGTCTTTGGATACCTGCTCAATCTCTCTTTTTAACTGTTTTATACTTAAATCTAATCCTTTGATATATCGATTCCTCCTGCGCCCAATCGGAGAATTGCGCAGTAAAGAGGCCACTCGCTGGGGAGTAGGTGTATCATCCGGATTTGACTGTAGGTTTTTAAACTCAAAACTACCTCCGGTTAGTAAAAAATATAATTTTGCCATACTATAATTATCCCGTATCCAGTCAATCAGGGCAAAAAAGAGTTTCGCCGGAGAGGAATTTTTAATGCTTATCCCGTTACTAAAAGTAATATTAAAAGAATATTGTCTGGACAGCTGATAAAGATATTGGGAATAGGGTTCCTGCACAGTATAAAAGATACTCACTTCATCTAAAGGAATCTTTTGGGATTTTATCTTTCGGATAATCATTTTTACTTCATTAAATTCTCCGTGGGACTGGATTAACTCAATATTAAGTTTTTTGGGCAGGTTGGATTTGGATGGCATCTTATCTATATCGTATAAATAATCAAGGGCGAGCGGCTTTTCCGGGTAATTTTCTTCTTCTCCTTCTTTATAAGATTCGGAAAAATAAAAAGAGGCGGGCTTACTTAAGTTTTTTGGGGCGGGCAAAGGGATAACCTTGGTTTCCGGCAATATAATCTCCCGGAAAAAGATTTCCTCCAGATAATTTAATTCCATATTAGAGGGGACGATGAATATCTCTTTTTCCTGCTGGTTCTTCCTTTTGCATTTATTCTTATATTTAATTGCCTGAAGATAGATATCCGCCTCATCGATATAATTTTGTTCTCTTAATATTTTCTCATACTCCTGCATTATCTTAAGCAGGTCTTCACTCTTTTTAGGGTTAACTATCGCAGGATGCGGGAAATTTCGGGAAGAGAATCCGGCTATTCTCAGTTCTTTTATGGCCAGGTAAATCGAGCGGCAGATTCCGGGAGAAAAGGCAGGAGGCTGAAAATAATCCAGTAATTTATTTCGGGATAATTTCTTTAGAATTTGAAGCAGGAATATCTGGCCCAAAAAATTATCTAAAATTTTTAATCTATTTTTAGAGATATAATCATCACAATAATCTCTAGCCAGGTCAAAAAAGGTAGTAATATTTAGATTCAACGCAAAAAAGCCCTCTCTGGATAGGCTCTTTTTAAAGGTGTTGCCATCCAAATAAGAAGGCATAATTAAATTTTTACTGCCGGTTAAATTCTCCTGACATATTCTCTCCAAAAAACATACCAGGGGACGGTTCTCTGTCATTTTTTTATTTTACCCTTCGCTGAGATGTTTATCTAAAAATTCCTCCGTAGTCCGATAAAAATCATCTCATAGTTAATTTAGCAGAAATTAATCGCATTGCCTTTAATAAATCATTAGGACCAACCTTTAATTGTAAACCTCGAACTCCCGCACTGAATATAATAAAAGGAAATTGGAAGGCACTTTCATCGATATAGGTGGGATAATTTTTTTTCATTGCTAAAGGCGAGACGCCTCCCCGAATATAACCGGTTAATGATTTTATCTCTTTTAAATGGACCATAGCTATTTTTTTATTTCCACTTATAGAGGCAAGGGCCTTCAGGTTAAGTTCCGCCCCTCCGGGGATACAGGCCACTAATATTCCGGTTCTATCCCCTCGAATTACCAGTGTTTTAAATACCTGTTTTAAGGGCTGCCCCATCTTTCGAGCGGCATTTTCTGCACCAAGGTCCTGCTCGTCCACTTCATATTCTAAAATTTCATAAGGAATTTTCAATTTATCTAAAATTCTGGAAGCATTAGTCTTTTTCATTTCTGTAACCACCATAACTATTGTAACTTCTGATTTGGTCTATCTCTTTTCGTTTTTTAGGGCGTATTTGGTTAGATTCCGGATAACCCATAGTTATAATAAGCTCTACCCTTTTAGCGGAAGGAATATTAAGTAACTTTTTTACCCCTTTTTCGTTAAACCACCCCATCATGCAAGTTCCCAATCCTTCTTCTGCTGCCTGAAGACAAAAATGTTCAGCAGTAATTCCGATATCAATAAGGCTAAATTGTTTATCTTTGATTGCTTCCGCAACTTTGTTTAAAAAGCCTGATCTTTCCGAAATTAATATAATTAAAACAGATGCTTGCAGGGAAAATCGATTGAAAGATATAAGTTGACTAAATGTTTCTTTGGCTACCGCTTCTTTTAGTTTTGTGTCATCTACTACGATAAAGCTCCAGGGCTGGGAATTGCTGGCAGAAGGTGCAAGCCGCGCTGCCTCCAGACACCGCTCAATCTTCTCTCTCTCAACGGGTTTATCCAGATATTTTCTTACACTTTGCCTGGTTTTCACTAAATCTAAAAATTTCATTTACTCCCTCCCATGGGCAAAGGGGATGCCCCCTGTATTTTTACACTTTTTTAATTTCAACTAAACAATTGTGAAATGCGGTTCCATATCCTATATCACTTATATATTCTCCGGTGAGTTTATTGAGGTTGGCCTGGTGTACTCCATCCCACCAGCCAAAATAGGTATATACAATTCCCGAGGGAACTTTTTCGGTAAGAATAGCCCTTAAAATTAAATTGCCTCTCTCGTTGTATATTTTTACCTTCTCACCATCATTAATTCCTCTGTTTTCTGCATCCTCAGGATTAATCCAGATAAAGGGTTCTTCCTGGGAAATTTCTCTACTTGAAAATTGAGAATTCATCTTATTTAAGGCATGAGCACTTATAAAGGTTAAAGGATATTTAGCATAAAGCTCAGGGAAAGAATATTTATTTTCCATTGGTTCATAATAAAAAGGTAAGGGATTTTGTCCCCATCGATCTTTCGTCTGCTGAGAGTAAAATTCTATCTTACCGGTGGAAGTAATGAATTTAAAATCACTAAAGGCAATTTCTTGATAGTCAGGCTGAAGATAGGGCTTTTCTTTTAATTTTTTAATATCGGTATTTAAATTAGAACTGCTGATTATTTTTTCTATAGTATTCAAATTATTTTCCGGTAAATAATCTAAATTAAACCCAAATTTTTTACCTAAAAATCTATATATTTCACTTTCGTGTTTACATTCCCCAGGAGGGTCAATTATTTTTTGTTGAAGTTGAATATAAGAATGACCATACGCGCTTATCAAATCATAATACTCATACATCGAAACTGCGGGCAAAACTATATCTGCCATTCTGGCGGTATCGGTTAAAAAAAGATCGGCAACCACGATAAATTCTAATTTATTCATTGCCCCCGAAAGTTGATTAATATCAGGATTACTGGTCATAGGGTTTGCCTGCTCAATCCACATAGCTTTTACCGGAGGGTCAACTTGATTGTTCATCCCGCTAGCCAGTTTTGCTACCGAAATTGAATTACGAATTTTCTCTGGTTTGGGAGGGAAAAAAGGCCAATTTAATTCAGGGGACTGCCTATCACTAAAGTAAAAACCACAACCCTTTTTTCCGATACTTCCGGTTAATACCGGCAGAAGAGAAATAGCTCTTACCGTTTGCCCTGCATTAGTACATCTTTGCACCCCCATCCCACAGATAAGGGCATACTCGGGACTCTCCTTTATATAATTTATTATGTTATCAATTTTATGCAGAGGAATTCCGGTTGTATCAGAAACTTTTCCCAAAGGATAATCTTTTACTAATTCTTTAAACTCGGCAAAACCAAAAGTATGTTGGTCAATAAAATTATGGTTTATTAATTTATTTTCAATGAGTTGATTAGCTATCCCCAGGGCAAGACAACCATCAGTCCCCGGCCGAGGATGTAAATATAAATTACTTTTGCTTCCCGACTCATTTTCTCTTATATCAACAGTTATTAATTTTGCTCCCTTATCCACCGCCTTATTTATATGATGCATTATATGAATATTGGTATAAGCGGGATTTGAGCCCCATAATATTATTAATTTTGAGTTTTTCAGGTCAGAAATTTTATTGTGTTTTACTTCTCCATAAGTTAACGTAATTGCTTCCTGGGCAGCAGAATCACACAAGCCGCCGTAAGTGGAAGTAAAACCGCCAAACTGATACCAGAAACCATAAGCACAATTTTTCACCACACCCAAATTAGCAAATCTATTATAATATAAAACTGACTCCGGTCCATACTGCCCTCTCAAATTTTTCAACTTTTCATAAATTGTATCTAAAGCCTGCTCCCAGCTAATTCTCTCAAATTCCCCTTTACCTCGCTTGCCAATTCTCTGAAGAGGATATAATAATCTATCCGGGCCATAGACCATATTCGGATAGTCCATCCCTTTAACGCATATTCTACCCTGATTTACCGGACTATTGCGATTTCCTCTAACTTTTATTATCTTTCCTTTTTCTACATTAACCTCCAACGAACAGGAACCAAAGCAATCCTTAGGACACACCGAAAAACATACTAGGGGACGGTCCTCTGTCATTTTTTCTTAACCCCCTTCCCCTTTATCACAAGCCATCGACTAAATCCTAAAATGTTTGCTATCTCTCTGTATGAAAGATTTGTCTTTTCTGTTAATTCTATTATTAACTTATCTCTATATTCTTTATTTGCTTTAGCTTTTAAAGATTCTATTTGTAAACCTTTTTCTTTTAAATATCTTGACGCATACTCTTTGGCTTTTTCAACACTAGTAATTTCTTTAACTTCTCTAAATACTTCTTTATAATCCATAAAAGTATCATTATTTTGTTGACAAGAAAATTCGACAAATAAGCGAATTGCTTTTGATCTATCAGGAGAAAAGAACTTTAAGATCTCCTCTTTATCTATTATGCTTTTTTTCTCTTTTAGATAAAGCGAACAGCTACTCCATTTATATTGGTGAGGTTGATTTACTATTTTAGCCTTAACCGGATTATTATGAATATACCGTATTAATGATATTAGATAACGATCATCTTCCACCGGTTCACTTCTAAACCTATTCTGAAACACATGCCCAACTCTATTATATTTTTTATTGAAGTAATAAGCATAAGCAGTATTAATCCTTCTCATTGCCCTGGAAATATTATCTTCCTCTTCTTTGAACAACAAATGTAAATGGTTATTCATCAAACAATATGCGTAAAGAGTGTATTCGTTTTTCTTTTTTTTATTGGTAATAATTTGAATAAATTTACTTTTGTCTTCGTCGTCAAGAAATATATCTTTTCTTTCATTTCCTCTCGCTATTATATGGTATATCTTGCTTATCCCTAATTTTCTTTTTTGTCTGGGCAAAATTCCCCCTCCTTAATATTTTTTATTGTGATAAGGAATAATTATTAATATAACATATTTTTATAAAACTTGCCAGAGGACCGTCCCCTGTCAGGTTTTTAGGTATTGGAATTTGTATAGTTCGAAGTAGTAGCCCTTTTGGGCAAGTAATTGGGAGTGGGTACCGCTCTCTATGATCTTACCTTTGCTCATAACATATATTTTATTTACATCCTGAATGGTGGACAAGCGATGGGCAATCGCTATACTGCTTCTGTCCTTCATAATCTTCTTTATGGCATCCTGGATAAGATATTCGGTTTCACTGTCTATACTGCTGGTAGCCTCATCAAGGATGAGTATTCGGGGTTCTTTGGCCAGTGCCCTCGCAAAGGCGATGAGCTGTCTCTGGCCGGTAGAAAGATTTGAACCTCCTTCAGATACAACATTTTCATATTTTTTCTTCAATTTCCTGATAAAATTGTGGGCATTAACATATTTTGCATATTCGATCATCCTATTATCCTCTACCTCGTTGTTAAGGATGATATTATATTTAATATCTCCGGCAAACATAAAAACATCCTGCAGAACTAATCCGAAATAATTTCTTAAAACTTTTAAATCCATCTCTTTTATGTTGATTCCGTCAATTAAAATTTCCCCTCCGGTAGGTTCATAGAACCTCAAAAGAAGATTTATTAATGTCGTCTTCCCTGCCCCGGTTGCCCCTACGAAAGCCACCGATTCGTTCGGCTCAACCACAAAGGACACGTTATTAATAACTTTTTCATCCTTTTTATACTCAAAAGATACATTTCTGAACTCTACTCTTCCTTCAATTTTAGCGGGATGTTTAGGACCTCTGGGAGAATGTATTTTGTCATTCTCCTCAAAAAGCAGAAATATTCGTTCCGATGAAGCCATAGCCGATTGTAATATATTGTATCTTTCAGAAAAATCGAATATGGGCCTAAAAAACATATGGATATAGGATATAAAGGCAATAAGCACCCCCAGGGAAATTTCTCCCCCCAGTACTCCTTTTCCTCCAAAATATATTACTGTACCCAGGGTAAAATAAGATAAAACATCAATTAATGGCCTGAATATAGAAAATATTAACAGTTGATGCATATTAGCATTATAATAATTTGTACCAATTTGATTAAATTCATCCTCAGACCTACCTTCTTGATTAAAAGTCTGAATCAGTAAAATTCCCGATATTGCTTCTGATAAAAAGCTATTCACTTTGGCCAGAGCAATTCTTACTTTTCCGTAGGCCTCCCGGGCGTATCTCTGAAAAAAGTAGAGCATAATAACAATTACGGGAACAAGAATAAATATTATCAGACTTAAATGAGTTGATAATCTGAATATGATAATAAGTATACCTATTATCATAATAAGATCTTTGGCTGAATAGACGAAGACATCAGTAAACATTTCTCTTAAGGCATCAACATCATTGGTTAGCCTGGTTACCAGTCTTCCTATAGGATTATTATTAAAAAAGTTCAGAGAAAGAGACATTAAATGTCTTACCAGATTACTCCTTAGGTCATACATCACCCTTTCACTGACTACGGCCATCATAACTACCTGGAAATAATTGAAAATAAAAGAAACTAAAAGAAGTCCCACGTACAATAAGGCAAACAGTTTTACCATTTTCAAATCATCATGTCTTAAGTTCTTAAGGTTGTCTGAAGGAATTTTCTGCATTTCGGAATAAGGGATGAAACTGCCCTTATCTGTTTTGATGATACTAAGTTGATATTGCTTTAACTTATCCAGTCCCCCCTCATCTTTAATCATTAAATACTTCTTCGGCAGGATAAGTGAATCCTTCTGCAGCCCCAGATATTCATCTTTACTTAACAGGTTTGAAGGGAGAAAAATAATATTATCGGTCCTAACCCGGTAGGCCTTATATTTGTCGGTAATCTCAACCGTCTTGTCATTAAGGATTAACCTTAGATAACTTCTTTCAATATAATTATCTACCACATTTTTAGTGATCAAGGGAAGGACAATCTGTATGCCGCTTATGGCCAGAATAAGAATGAATATGATAAGAATCTTCCCTCCGTATGGCTTTCCATATTGCCATAATTTGGAAAATATTTTTTTATCCAGGCCGGAATATAATTTTTCTTCTTTCATCTTTATTCTTCCAATTTTTGAATTTTGTAAATACTTTTATAAATATCGGATTTTTTAATCAGTTCTCGGTGAGTACCGCTGTTTTCAATCCTTCCCCCATCCAGGACAAATATATTATCTGCTTTTATAAATGAAGATATGCGGTGTGATATTACAATAGTAGTAATACCTTTAGAATAACTTCCTAAATTCCGGATAATCTCCTTTTCGGTGTTGGTATCCACTGAACTTAAGGCATCATCGAGAATAAGAATTTGGGGTCTTCTGATAATCGCCCGGGCAATACACAATCTCTGTTTTTGCCCCCCGGATAGGGTTACCCCCTTCTCCCCCACAACTGTTTTATACTGATTTTTTAATTCCATTATATTCTTATGTATCGAGGCAACCTTGCAGGCCTCCACTATCTCCTCCAAAGTGGCATCGGGTTTGCCAAACCTGACATTATCTTCTATGGTATCTGAGAAAAGAAAAGAATCCTGAGGGATATATCCTATACTATCCCTTACTGTTGCTATCTTTATCTTTTTATAATCTAAAGAATCATAAAATATTCTCCCTTTCCGGGGTTCGATAATCCTTAAAATCAACCTGGCTATGATGCTTTTTCCGGAACCTATCCTCCCACATATTCCTATATACTGCCCTTGTTTTATATCAATATTTATATTATTCAGAACAACCTGTTCCCCATAAGAAAAGTAAATGTCCTCCAGTTTTATGCTGCCTTTTAAGGTATGATACTCTGCACCAGGGGCATCGTAAATATTCGGCTTCTCTTCAAGGAGTTCAAGTATGCGTTTATAAGAAGCGTTTCCCCGCTGGTATACATTGGTCACCATTCCTACTGCCATCATAGGCCAGACAATAATCCCCATATAGGAAAAGAAGGCAACTAATTCACCGGTAGTAAGCTCATTAAGGATAACTTGTTGGCCTCCTACCCAGAGGATTATCGCAATTCCTATCTCGGCAAATAAGGCTATCAAGGGGAACATGGTTCCCCAAATTTTGATAAGAGAAATGTTTTTCTCCAGATATTCCTGGCTTAATTTATCAAAATTTTTAGATTCTGGCTCTTCTTGCTGAAATGCCTGTATAATCTTTACCCCTGATATCATTTCCCGCACTTTTTCAGTCAACAGAGAAAATGACTCCTGCACACTTTTAAATTTTCTGAATAATATCCTTACAAAGAATAAGGATATAAGGGCAATTATAGGAAGGGGTATCATAGCATAAAAGGTAAGTTTTGCATTAAGAGTTAACATAAATATGAGGGTGGCTAAAAAAAGAAAGACGGCGTCAAAGCCAGCAATAACTCCGAAGGCACAGGCCCTTCTTACCGCAGTCATATCATTGGTCATATGAGCCATGATATCTCCAATCTTTGTTCTGGTGAAAAAGGAATTGGAAAGCAAAAGCAGATGTTTGAACAGTCTGTTCTTAAAGTCCATTTCGATAAAATGGGACATTCCGATAATTATCATTCTCCAAAAAAATCTAAAAATTCCGATGGCTATCGCCAGGGCAAAGATTAAGAGAGTAAATTTTCCGAGATAAGAATAATTATTCCCGGAGGAGGTGTAAGTAGCAATAATATAATCTATCGCTCGTTGGACTATGCGTGGTGAAATAAGCTGGGCAATATCCACTGCCACCAGCATAAGAAATCCGAACAACATCTTAAGGGGGGCTTTTTTATAATAAGAAATAATAAATCTAATTAACATTGTTTCATTATAATATACTGCAGTTATTAATATTGTCAATTAAAAAAGGGTTTTATGAATAATTACGAATCATACAAAACAATTAATCATAGAACCCTTTTATTAGACATATCCACATTATTGAAAACTATGGTAATCTTATTTAACGTCTAACTCATCTAGTACCTCTAAAAGAATCGTCGCGGCATAAGTAACTGCAGGGCCGCCGCCCATAAATACGGAGACACCAGCTGCTTCTAATATTTCTGCGCGATTCGCTCCTGCTTTTACCGCTTCGGCAGCGTGAAATTGAATACAATATTTACACCTTATAGCTATTCCTATCCCTAAAGCAATTAATTCTTTAGTTTTGTTGCTAAGTACGCCATCTTTCACACATTCTTGATCTAACTTCATAAAAGCACCCATTACAGAAGGCAATTCCTTCCCCAATTTCCCCATTTGAGTTCCTAACTTTTTTAATTCTTCACTCATCTAAATTTTTCTCCTTTTTATTTTATGTATTCTATATATATTATATTTTTTCTTTATTTTGCAACTTTTATAATTTGTATGCGTATCGCGTATTGAGTATTGTGTGGAAAGAAAAGAAATTAGCACTAAATTAAAGTTTACACTAATAATTTTTAGTTAATTATACTTCTACAATATCTTTCACTTCAGGAACTTCCTTTTTTAACATCCTGCCAATACCCATCTTTAAGGTCATCTGGCTCATCGGACAACCTAAACAGGCACCGGTTAATTTAACTTTTACTATTCCCTCCGGAGTAACTTCTACCAAATCCACATTTCCTCCGTCAGCCTGAAGAGAGGGCCTTATCTTTTTTAAAGCAGCCTCTACTTTTTCTCTTATAGTTTTTTCCTCTTTCATTTTGTTTTCCTCCCAGATTCAAAACATTTTCTTATTTTTTAATAATAGAATTGTCTTTGAAAAACTTTATGTCTTCTTTTACTTGTATTATACTATTATAGCATGCTATTTTATTTATTTTTACTCAATTTTTTATAATAAGGATATAAAAACATAAATATCCCGGTAAAGGCTAATGATAACGTAAAAAACTTTTGTAATTGTTGCATTAAATGATTTATAGGCATCCCTTTTGTTAACACCATAGCCAGTAGCACAAAAATAACAAAAGGTATGGTTAAATAACGATGTATCTTTCTTATAATTCTTTGCAGTTTATTCATACTAATTTCTCTCTCTTCCTCTTTCTTCTCTAAATTTTATTTTTTTTAAAAATAATATATTCAATTCCGTATTTATGATTAAATAAATTATGCCGAATGGTTTATTTTATAGAAAAATAACATCTTAAATGATTTTCGGTAGATAGCAAATAAAAATGATTTTAGAAGCTGTCTACCGAAATTTGTTTATTTAAAAAATAACTAATTTCCTAAAAACATTTTCATGTCCTCTTCCACATTAGTTATCCCACCAATACCAAATTTTTCGACTAATACTTTCGCGACATTAGGAGATAGAAATGCCGGTAAAGTTGGCCCTAAATGGATATTTTTTACTCCCAGGAATAACAGGGCTAACAAAACGATAACCGCTTTCTGCTCATACCAGGCAATATTATAAGATATGGGTAATTTATTGATATCATCCAAGCCGAATACCTCTTTTAACTTCAAGGCAATGACAGCCAGCGAATAGGAATCATTACACTGCCCGGCGTCCAGCACCCGGGGAATTCCTCCGATATCCCCTAATTCAAGTTTATTGTAACGATATTTAGCACAACCTGCGGTCAGAATAATTGTATCTTTAGGTAACTTTTCCGCAAATTCGGTATAATAATTCCGGCTCTTCATCCTTCCATCACACCCCGCCATTACGAAAAATCTTTTAATAGCTCCGCTTTTAACCGCCTTTACTATCTTATCCGCTAAAGCAATTACCTGATTATGGGCAAATCCTCCTATGATTTCTCCTTTTTCAATTTCGGTGGGAGGTGAACATTTCTTAGCCATTTCAATAATCTTAGAAAAGTCTTTAGGTTTACCATCCTGTCTATCCGGAATATGGTTCATTCCTGCATATCCAACTGTTCCAGTGGTAAATACCCGATTTTTATAGCTATCCCGAGGAGGAGTAAGACAATTAGTAGTCATAAGTATGGGACCATTAAATTTTTCAAACTCTTCATTCTGTTTCCACCAGGCATTGCCATAATTTCCCACAAAATTTTTGTATTTTTTAAAAGCTGGATAGTAATTGGCCGGCAGCATCTCACCATGAGTATAAACATCAATCCCAGTTTCTTCGGTCTGCTCCAATAATTCTTCCATATCTTTTAAATCATGACCACTAATTAGTATTCCCGGATTCTTTTTAACCCCGATATTTACTTTAGTAATTTCCGGGTTTCCATAAGTTTCGGTATTAGCTTTATCCAGTAAAGCCATAGCATCTACTCCGTATTTACCACATTCCAACACAAGACCAACTAAACCATCGACAGAAAGGCTATCATCCATAGTGGCAGCCAATCCTTTCTGTATAAAAGCATGAAGTTCCTCGTTCTCATAACCCAGGTTAAAGGAATGTTCTACATAGGCAGCTATCCCTTTTAAACCATAGGTTAACAACTCTCTCAAAGAACGTACATCCTCATTTTCAGTAGCCAATACTCCTACTTCGGAAGAATTAGCTTTAGTTTCAAATTCTACTTCGGTTTCTGCTTTCCAGGTAGCGCAATCAGGTAAATTTTTAGGAAGTTTTCCTCCTGCCTTTAAAAGTTGGTTTTTAATTTCTTCTCTTAATTTTATTCCCTCTTTAATCTTTTCAATAAAGACCGTCTTATACCAGTTAGCATTTGTAATAGTCATAAACAGAGAATTAAAGATAAATTGATTTATTTTTTTATTTTCTACCCCCAATTTTCGAGCTGGAACACTAAATATTGATATCCCTTTTAATAGATAAACTAATAGATCCTGCATATTAGCCAGATCATCGCTTTTACCACAAACCCCTCTCTTGGTGCAGCCGATTCCTTTAGCAGTCTCCTGACATTGATAACAAAACATACTCATTTTTTTCCTCCTTCTTGTAAAAAAACTAAGATTAATTTTACTATTTAACCACTAATAATTTTCAGATAATAGTTCAAAATATGCTCGGGGATGGGAGCATACCGGGCATACTTCCGGTGCTTCTATGCCTTCATGAATGTATCCACAATTCCGACACTTCCAATACACTTTACCATCGTGCTTAAAAACTTTACCTTTTTCCAGGTTGTCGAGAAGTTTTTTGTACCGTTTTTCGTGTTTTTTCTCTACTTCAGCAATCCCCTCAAACATTTTAGCAATTTTTTCAAATCCTTCTTCTCTTGCATCTTTAGCCATACGGGGATACATTTCGGTCCATTCGAAATTTTCACCGGCTGCTGCTGCCTTTAGATTATCAATAGTGCTTCCGATTCCTGCTAATTCTTTAAAATGGAGCTTGGCATGTTCCTTTTCATTTTCAGCAGTTTCCAAAAAAATAGAGGCAATCTGTTCATACCCTTCTTTTTTGGCTTTGGAAGCAAAATAACTATATTTATTTCTGGCCTGAGATTCCCCGGCAAAGGCTTCCATTAAATTTTTTTCAGTCTTTGTTCCTTTTAAATCTTTCATTTTTCTTCCTCCTAAAATATTTTTTTATCTTTCATGTGAAAGCAAGAATCCGTTCATATTATCCTTCACTCCTGGATTCCCACTTTCGTGGGAATGACAGAGGGGTGGTAAACCCTCACTCCACACTATTCTCCTTACTTGTATCTTGCACCTATGGGCTCAACAGCACACCATTCAATTTATCGAAAATTATACTGTATCGCACATTAATATTTTATTTACTTTTTGAACTACAATCACTTATAGATCTTTATGTTTTTCTGCTATTTCTCCGGCTAATTTTATCAAAGAATTATAATCTTCCTCTTTGGGATAACCCTTTACTATCACCGGAGAAAGAATCTCTACTTTTAAATTACCTATCATTGCACTAATATTTTCCAGCATCTTTCCTCCCCATCCATAAGAACCGATAACCGAGGCGTATCTTAATTTTGGCCTTAAAGCATTAGCCAGATAAACTGCTGAAACCACCTGGGGATGTGCACCGGTTAAAACCGTAGGTGAGGCAATTACAATGGTGGCAGCATCCACTAAAGCTATAGCTAATGCACCTATATCGGTCCTGGTAAGATTAAAAAGTTTTACGGTTATTCCCTTTCTCATTAATTCTTCGCTTAAGATATACACCATCTCCTCGACACTGCCGTGCATGGAAACATAGGGGATGATTACTTCATTTGCCACTTCATCGGAAATCCATTCTCTGTAAGCCGACAAAATAAATTCCGGATGAGAATAGATCTGACCATGACTGGGAGCAATGGTTTTAATCTCTAACCCTTTTAGTCTTTCCAAATGTTTTTTAATATTGTTACGGAAAGGCATCATTATCTCCGCATAATAACGCTTGGCGGCAAAATAAACCTTAGACTCATCATCTACCCATAAATTACTCTCAGCAAGATGTGCACCGAACAGATCACAGCTGAACAAAATCTTATCTTCTTCTAAGTAAGTTAACATGGTTTCCGGCCAGTGCGCCCAGGGAGCAAATATAAATCTTAAAGTTTTTCCCCCTAAAGAAAGGGTATCATTATCATTCACAGTTATAATTCTGTCTTCTTTAATAAGAAGATGTTCCATTAGCATTTTCTTACATTTCTGGTTAGTAACTATTTTCGCTTCCGAATATAATTCTAACATTAAAGGAATAGCCCCAGAATGGTCCTGTTCGGCATGATTTACTACTATATAATCCAGATGCTCTATTCCTAAATCATCTAAATTGTCTAATAAATCATCTTCTTTGGTCGGGTCAACCGTATCAATTAAAGCTGTCTTCTTCTGATCTTTTATCAGATAAGCATTATAACTGGTGCCCTCGGGAAGAGGGATAAGCTCATCAAACAGCCTTCTATCCCAGTCAATCGCTCCCACCCAGTAGATATTTTTTTTTACTTTTTTTACAGTCATTTCTAACTCACCTCTTCAAAATCATCTTTACCAACACCACATACCGGGCATACCCAATCATCGGGGAGATCTTCAAAGGGAGTTCCTGGATTTACCCCTGACTCGGGATCGCCTTTCTCAGGTTCATAAATATAGCCACAAACAGTACATTCATACTTAATCATTTTTTCTGACTCCTTTCCTTTTTTTTCTTTATTTATTTCTTTTTCTAATTTTTCCTCTGTCGGAATATAGGTAGGTGCGGTCTTGGGAGAGACGCCTCTCTTTACTTGATGGTAATAATCATAAGTCAACGGTTTTGCCTTTTTAATATTCTCTGTCTCTACAACTTTCCCTACAAATAGAGTATGGGTGCCTACATCCATTCCCCTAATTACTTCTGCTTCCATATAAGCTAAAGTATTTTCCATAATTATGGGCGAACCGGTTACTCCAATCTTATAATTTACTCCCTTAAATTTGTCTTTATCTCTTCCCGATTTAAAACCAAATCTTCCGATAAATTTCATATCAGTTTCCTGTTCTAATACTGAAATAGCAAATACTTTACTCTTGATAATAAACTCATGAGTTAAATTTTCTTTATTAATACAAACCGCGATGGTAGCTGGCTCTGAAGTTGTCTGAAAAACTGTATTGGCAATCTGTCCGTTTATGCGGTCTTCTTTTTTCGAACTAACTATATAAATACCATAACTGATATTGTAAAGTGCTTTTAAATCCATTTGCTCATCTCCTTTCGAAAAAAATAAAAGTTCGAGTAAAAAAAGTTTATAAGTAGGGGCGTATTGCTATACGCCCCTGTAACTACAATACTATTTGTTTTCTTTATTTGTCCACAACCCATGTATATTGCAATACTCTCTAGTTTTCTCCAATCCTTCTACATCTTTAAATAGAGATTCCGGTTTGTCGCCTGGTTCCAAGAATTTTCGGGATGCACCTTTTTTTGCAACAACCTCTATCCATTCAATATAATGTTTCTCTTCCATTGGATGCAGGGTTGAGCCGACTACCGCTTTAATCCCATCGGAAATTTTTTCCATTATGGGCACATGTTTTTCGGTAGTCTGATCAGCAGTCTTTTCTTCCATCAGTTTCATTTGCTGACCGCAGCAGACTAAAGCCCCCTTACCAATATGTAATACTTCAACAATGTTTCCACAAATCTCACATTTATAAATTTCTAATTTTTTAGTCATTTACATTTACCTCCTTTTTTATTATAGACGCTATGGTTATAGTTTTTAATTTTGTAATAACCTCTTTCTCTATTTCATCTATCTTTTTCTTCAAAAGACAATCTTTTACATTAGGACAAACCTTTTTTTTAAATGTGCACTCATTAAGCTTTAGCGGTCCCTGAAATATTTTCATTACATCAGTCAGGGTTATTTTCTCCGGAGATACAGCTAAAGCAAAACCGCCACCCTTACCCTTAGATGAATTAAGTAATCCTTCTTTATTTAAAGTTTGTAGTATTTTTCTTAAAAAAGGGCGAGGCATCTCTAAAGATTTAACTAATTGTTCAGCTGAGATTACCTCTTGTTTTTGTTCGACAATACAGCAAAGCACCCTTACCGCATAATCGGTGTTCCTGGTGATTAATTTCACTTATCAATTTTCCTCTAATCTTTTAATCTTGATAATAATTTCTCTGTATTAAAAAGCCTTGCTTTTTTATTTTTTTATTATGATACTACTTTTGTATCATTTTGTCAACTTTATTTTTAAAAATATTTTTCACCCAAAAAAATAGCTCCCTTACTCTTATCAGTAAGGGAGCTATTTTTGTTAATCGAAGCTAGTTGTTTTATTTTGATAGTTAAGAATTTATTCGACTAATGCTGTTTTAATTCCCTGGGCAATCTCCATTATCTGATAAGGTGAAAATCTATATTCTCCCCTTAGATCATCTATGGTGCTGCCTGTGTTATATATTTGAGTAAGTTCAAATCCATTCTTAATTCCTTCTAATAATTCGTCAGCATCTACTCCCCAAAGGGTAGCAATATCTGCAATAGTCATAGTCTTCATTTCCATTCCGTTTACATGAATCTGTAATCCAGAAATATTATCAGAAGAATTTCTTCCCATGCCGCTACCTTTAGGTTCGCTGTCACAGGTGCCGTCACATTCATCATCACAATCATGTGGTATATAATCCTCATCTTGTCCGTTGGGGATGCCATCACCATCATCATCAGGTGCATCTGCTCTTTGGCCCATTCCATTTCCCAGGTTGCCTACACAGTCTTCACAATCTTGGTTTTGCCCCTGGTTAGAAACCCCTTTATTTTGCATACCATATCTGGGGCTTTCAATATTTCCACTGGATCCCCCTCTCATTCCATACATTCCATTTGTTCCATTACCATCTGCCCAAACGACGAGGGAAAAAACTCCTACTGCCAGTGCTATGACCAGCAGAGTTACTCCGACTTTTAAATTTCTTGAACTTTTCATTTCTATTCGTTCCTCCTTAAAATTTTAATTTGTTGACAATTTTTTTGTCATTCACTTATTTATACGTAAAGGGGAGGAACTTTCTTTCATTACCGAAAAAATATTTTTAAAAAAATTAATTTCTCACTTTTAAGCTGATTACATGGTTTCCTTCCAGATTTTTTCTATCCTATTATAGTGCTCTCTAGTAGCAGCCGCTAAATTAAGCAAAACCTGCTTTATTTCTTGGCAATCAGGTTCAAAGACTTCGAAAAACTTCTTCTCTATTAACCCGCTTTCCAGATCGCGAGCTACCGATAAAGCATTTTTAGCTGATATTTTATTATTTTGTGCTTCAGCTATTTGACTTTTCACGTATTCCAGAGAAGTTTTTATCGCCTCTGTTTTGAATCTTCCTTCTTTAAAATACAACAAACCTTTCTCTGCTTTAGAGCAAAGCTTAAATATCCAGCTCGCGTGCTCTATCTCCTCAGCTGCTATTTTTGACCAAAAATCTTTCTGCTTCGGAAATTTCCGGGCATATTCTTTATAAAGCTGACTAAGTGCTTTCTCATGTTCGGCCAGCAGTTTTATTACCTTCAACTGGGCTTCGATTAGCGACATAAATACTTCTCCTTATTAGTTTATATCTCAATTGTAAATATCAAATGAAAAGTGCACCATATTTCACTCGAAAAGTGCACCACTTTTTCTAAAAAAATAAATCGATTTAGTTCATATAGCCCTCCTTTTTTACTTTGTCATTATTTTTGTTTTGCCAACCATTCCCTGGTCTCCTTCAACCGGTAAGAACTACCATTCATGTTAAGGATATAGGATTTATGAGTCAGTTGGCCAGCCTGATTCTATTCTTTTTGCCACTTTCCAGCCTGAGATCATATTCCTTTAAAAGAAGATTGTATAAAAATTTTTCATATTGGCTTCTTTGATCTCATCTGCCAGGTATCTTCTCACCCCCGGCAGTCTGACCTGTTTGCTGATCTCTTTGATTTGGTTTATGATTTCATTTTTCATGCTGACACCTCATTTAACATATCTTGATAGAGGTTAACAATTCTTCTAGCATGTGTCTCTATATCAGAAGGATAAATTATTTTTTTATGTGATAAAGGTCACCGGAACGGTAGTCTCCCCTGGCAGTGGTAAAGACCGACATCTG
>DMCY01000014.1 GCA_003451675.1 Candidatus Atribacteria bacterium | reverse complement strand
ATTAGCAACTTGAATCTACACAGATACCTATTTATATATTCAATAAAATATAATTTATTAGTAACAAGTATCAAGGTGAATGGTATTTTGGCATATATTAAATTCAAGCATTCCTGTAATGCGTGAAAATGGACTTTGAAAATTAAAAAACCTCCTGCTATGATTGATGTGTGCCTCAGAAACGCACAAAAATCATAATAAACAGGAGGTCGTAAGTAAATGAAAAATCGTAATGTTCAAAAGTTAAAAGCAATAACCCCAGGCACACTCATAGTTGGAGTAGATATCGCAAAGGGAAGATCATTGGCTCATAGTTGGAGTAGATATCGCAAAGGGAAGATCATTGGGGTCAAATCTTTATCCTTGACAGTTGATTTCTTTTAAGTTATCCTTTATTTATGGCCAGAGCATTAAGAATTAAATACAAAAATGCTTTATATCATATTACCTCTCGGGGGAATGAAAGAAGAGATATATTTAAAAACGATCATGATCGGGAATTTTTTATTCAAACCCTGAAAGAATCCTTAAATACCTATAATGTTATTCTCTATAGTTATGTACTAATGCCCAATCATTTTCACTTTCTCTTAGAAACTCCTCTAGCCAATCTCAACGAATTTATGAGGCAGTTCAATATTACCTATACCTCTTATTATAATCGGAAATATAATCGGGTTGGACATCTTTATCAAGGTAGATATAAAAGCATACTTGTTCAAAAAGATAATTATTTACACCTCTTATCCCGTTATATCCATCTTAATCCGGTAAGAGTGGTAAAGATGGAGAATATTCCCATACCAGAAAAGGAGAAATATTTGAAACAATTTAAATGGAGTAGTCTGAGAGGTTATATAAATAAAGATAATAGACACTCCTTTATGGATTATAAAACTATCCTTTTAGGATATGGAGGAGACAATCAAAAAGGACCGAATAACTACTGGCAGGCTATACAAAGTGATCTATCTTCAAAGCTAGAAATAAAAAAGCAAATCATCGGAAATTCTATTTTGGGGAATGAACAATTTATCCAGGAGATCAAAGGGAAATATTTATTGAAAAGGGAAAAAGAGATTCCTTCGGTAAAAAAAATTCATAGCTATTGTACAAAAAATAAAGTTATTAAAATTACCTGTAGAGAAATAGGTAAAACATGGGAACAGATAAAAAGTATACCGAATAGCCATCGTCAGATATTAATGGAAATGTTATATCGTTATACCGATTTAAATAATCGAGAAATTGGAGAACTAATGGCTTTGGATTATAGTACGGTTAGCGTGGGAAGAAAAAGATTAAGGGGAAAATTATTTAATGATAGTGAATTAAGGGATTTAGTTAGAAGAATTGAAGAAGGCTGTCAAGAATAAAGATTTGACCCCTATTCGTTTACAAGGTATTCTTTGATATCATCAAAGATTTTATCTTCTAACTTTTTTGCCCTTTTCAGATCTTTCCTCATCAGGGCAATCAGTTTTTTATCTCTTAGGCTCTCTAAGTGATGAAATAAAGAGATTCTCTGTTTTAGGGCAAATTCATAGCTTACCAGATAACTTGCTAAAGCCTTGGTCTGTTGGTCTACTATAGGTACCTTGATATCCTTTGAATCAATAAGCTTATGGAATTGATAGAGAATTCGGGCATCAATCTTATCGGTCTTTGAACGCCTCCCCAAGGCCCGGGTAAAATTATGACTTTTCTTGGGATTTACGATATAAGCCTTTATACTATTTTCAGCACAGAATTCTTTTAGATATAGTAAGTATACGCCAGTCGGTTCAAAGATGATGGCTATCTCTGAAAGATGGTATTTCTTTTTTAGGTATTTTTTAAAAGATGTTAATCCTTCTTTGTTTATAAATTTCAAATCTTTTTTACCATCAAATACCGCTAGGCCTTTCTTTGAGACGTCAATTCCGATATAATACATTATGAAACCTCCTAATGATTTTTAGGAGAGTTTGCATGGTCGCCCTTCCGTAGCTTTACCTTGTGGCAATGCAAGCTGAAATATTTTCATATTTCGCTTCTGATACTGTCCAAGATTGTAGAAGGGCGGCCAATCTATAATAACGAGCTAATCATCAAAATGATGATTGCTCCAGGGAAGGCACGGCCTTAACCAACTACAAACTCATCCAGTATCATATTAACATCTTTTTTTGATAAATAATAAGTTACTAATAATATACAAGATAGACGTCCTAAAAGAAGACCTCGTAAAATGGAAAGCTAAACCATAGAAAAAATAGGTATCCCTATTTATTAAAAATTACAAAACAATAAAAAATATTAATAAAATGGTTGTAATAAGTTGTTTTGTGTTGTATGCTTATCCTAATTATACCTATGAATTTGTGATTATAAAATATGCATTTTAACATGTAATCGTTACTAACAAAGAAAGCAAACTTTACAGATAATACTGGATAACATGTCTAGTAATCATTTACTACTCAATGAGCCCTCAAAACGTAAGATAAAAATATGACTAAAACCCCTTGCATTATTTGTGAAATATGGGTATTTTTTGGGTAGTAATCGCAATATAATTTTTAAATAGCAGAATTTATAAATTTATATGTATTGGAATATGGAGTTAAAAATGGAGTTTCGATAGAAAGAATTACTATAAGCACTGATGGAAATGGTAGTATGCCTAAATTTAATAAAAAGAAAGAAATTACTGGCATGGCTGTTGCTTCAGTCTCTTCTATACAAAGAATTTATAGATAATAAAAGAAGAAAAAATTCCTATAGAAAATGCGATTAGAGTAACTTCTACAAATATTGCTAAACATCTAAAATTAGACCAAAAAGGAGAAATCAAAGAAGGTAAAGAAGCAGATCTATTAGTTTTAGATAAGGACTCCCTTCAAATAAAATATGTTATTGCTAAAGGTGAAATTATGATGGAAAATGAAAAAATCATGAAATTTGGAACATTCGAAAAAGATTAAGACAACAGAGCAATTAATCATATTTATAAATTAAGGAAATCGTAAATTATGATGAATCTAATGCAACCACCTGTATGTGCTCCTAAGGTCGAATGGTTTATGTTAAAACCAGAATATTGGATAGAACAGACCAGGGAAGCAGAAGAATTAATTTTAAATATAGAAGAAATAAATAAGTTAAATAAAGAATCCTTTAAAAAGATGAAATCTAAAGGATTTGAGGAATGGTTAATTGACTTAGAAAAATATCCTAAAAAGATAACTAAAGAAAAAATATTGAATACCATGAAGAGCTATTCATCTAAAGAAGTATTTCCCAAAAAGCCTCGCTACGATGTTTCTGCTAATGAAATTTCAGAAACAGTAAAGAAAGAGGTTCTATATCAAGCTAATTTTGATGGTATACCTGATGAAATTTCAGTAGAATTCGGAATGTTAATAAAAAGAGAAGATATAATGGCTTTTCCCACTGATGTAGTTTTTGCTGAGAAACCAGAAAGTATCGATCTAAATCTTTTTCAACTTACTATTTTACCTGTTGGGAGCCCAGTAGCAATTTTACATAAAAGTAAAAATAGAAAGTGGTATTATGTTCAAAGTACTATATGCAAAGGATGGATTAAAGCAGAGAATATTGCTCTGGCAAGGAATAAGAAAGAAGTATTTGATTATTTAAAGACAGACAAATTTTTAATAGTTACTGAAAGTAGAGTTGAAACAGAGCCGAACCCCTTTATAAAAGAAATTTCTAATATTCTTTTTCAGATGGGGGATAAAATTCCTTTAATTGAATTTGACAAGATTCCAGAATCAATTCCAATTGGTAATTTGCATGCCCAATCTGCAGAAGGTTGCTATGCAGTAAAGATGCCTATAAAGGATGAAGACGAATATCTTCAATTCAAATTAGCCTTAATTGCCCGCTCAAACGAGCTTTGTGAAGGTTATCTTTCTTATACAAGGGGAAACATAATTCGTCAAGCATTCAAGTTATTAGGGGAAAGATATGGATGGGATGGTATGTTTAAAAGAAGGGATTGTGCACAATTTATTATGAATATTTATAAAACTATGAATATTATTATCCCTTGCTATACTAAAATGCAGGAGGAAGGAGCAGCCGGAAAATCTATTAAGTTTACCGGTTCTATTAAGGATAGAGAGGATATACTAAATCAATTAAAACCAGGCGATCCCATCTATTTGAAGGGACATGTAGTAATGTATTTAGGTAAGGTTAGAGACAATCATTATATAATTCATTCTGGTGCTGGATATGGAATAAAAAACAAAAATGGAAGTGTAAAACCAATAACTGTTCATGGAGTTTTTATTATGGAACTACACCAATTGCTTATGAGTGGAGGCAGAAGCTATTTAGAGGCATTTACAACTGCCCGGAAATTTCAATAATAGTTATATGATTTTAGAAGAAGGTGATGCCCTAAAAAAAATGAAAATAATTTGAACTCAAAGGAGGTGGTGTCATAGACAAATTAATGATTTTGACTTTTAATTAAGGAAGTAAATATTCTTAAAGGAGGTTTTCGTTATGTACAGAAAAGAGTTTATATTAACAATCCTACTCGTATTATTTCTTGCACTTACTAGCATGGCAAATGCAGCTATTCCAAAGGACACTTTGGTTATCGGGGCAAATACAGAAATATATATTACCCACGATCCTGGGGTATCTTTTGAAGTTCTACCTAATGCTATGCTAAAAAATATATATGCAGCACTTGTAAAGATTGAAATTAAGGATGAAAAATTTATAGTAGTTCCAGATCTTGCTGAGAGTTGGGAGCTTGCGCCTGATGGTAAAACCTGGACATTCCGACTCCACAAAGGATTAGTCTTTGCAAATGGTGATCCTCTAAAAGCGGATGCGGTTGTTTATTCTTTCCAAAGAGTCTTAAATCTCCAGAAGTCTCCTTGCTGGCTTTACTCTGATGTTATAGGATTAACAGAAGAAGGGATTACAGCTCTTGATGATTACACCATTAAAATAATTACCAATGGTGCCCCCTCAAACATTGTTCTAACCATATTAGGTGGTAATGGTATTTTAAATCCAAAAGTTGTAAAGGAACATGAAGTAGATGATGATATGGGGCAGGCATGGCTAACAGACCATACTGCTGGTGCTGGTCCATATACACTTAAAGAATGGTCTCGTAAGATAAGTGTAGTTCTTGTTGCCAACGAGAACTATTGGCAAGGAGCGCCCAGGATTAAGACTATAATTATTCAAGATATTCCAGAATCTACTGATCAACTTTTACGTCTCAAGAAAGGGGATATAGATATAGCATGGAACTTAACTGCTGAGCAAGCTAATTCACTTAAAGGTTCTCCCGATATTTCTATCGTTACTACTCCTGGACAAAGTGATGAGTATGTTGGTATGAATGCTGGTTGGGGACCTTTTAAAGATGCAAGAGTAAGACAAGCTGTGAAATACGCCATAGACTATGATGCAATAATCGATGAAGTAATGGCTGGGTTCGCAATAAACAATCAGCAATTTCTTCCTGTAGGATACTTTGGTTATGTTGAAAATAATCCTTATTATCAGGACATAGAAAAAGCAAAAGAACTTATGGCCGAAGCGGGGTATGCCGATGGTTTTGATGTAGAGTTGGTGACAAATACAACAGAACGTCGAAGAACCGAAGCTGTAGTTGTTCAGGAAAATCTTGCCAAGATAGGGATAAGAGCAGAAATAAATTTAATGCAAGCATCACAAATGTATGCAAAATTTAGAGAACAAGGATTACAGATGATTATCGCAGGTTGGGGGGTCGATTATCCGGATGCAGATGCTCTTGCTAATCCTTTTGCAAATTATCGAGTGAAGCAACTTGCCTGGAGATGTGTATGGTATGATGATTATGCCGCTGATCTTGCAGAAGCTGCAGGTAAAGAAATAAATGAAGATAGGCGTTTTCAGATGTATCAGGATCTTACCAACTATTGGCATATATATGGTCCATTTGCTATGATGTATCAACCAATCACATACTGGGGAGTAAGAAATGAAGTGGAAAATTACGATAAAGCTGCCGAAGGTTATTCTGTCCACTTTGATCTTACAGAAGTGTATAAATAATATCTAAAAATTGAAGTTATAAAGAGGATTGTAGTTCATCTATGAATAGTGGTCTTTGGATTGCTTAGTATATATTTTGCAGATGAGTTCCTACACTGAGACCACTATTTTTATTTTAAAGAATAAAGGAATTTTTAAAATGAAATTGGGAACATATATTCTAAAAAGAATTTTTTTAATGGTTATTGTTATGTTGGGAGTAGCAACAATCGTTTTTTTTATAACTCACGTTATTCCCGCAGACCCAGTTGGAGCGATATTAGGTGGAAATGCCCCCATAGAGCTTGTTGATCAAATGAGGCATCAGCTCGGCTTAGATAAACCAGTATTATTACAATTCATTGATTACTTAAAGGGTATAGTTCATGCAGATTTTGGAATATCTCTCAAATCAAATCGACCTGTCTTAAAAGATATAATAAATTATTTTCCTGCCACTATTGAATTAGCAATTGCTTCTATGATTTTTGCTGTAGTAGTCGGAGTAGTTCTTGGAGTATTTTCTGCAATCTATCGAAATAAGTCTGTTGATCATTTTTCAAGAGTATTTTCTATTTTAGGGGTATCGATGCCAGTTTTTTGGCTCGGTTTGTTACTGCTATTATTGTTTTATTATCATCTTGATTGGCTTCCGGGTGGAGGCAGACACAATCTTTTTATTTTTCCTACTCATATTACCGGACTCTTACTATTAGATTCTATTATTACAAGAGATTGGATAGCTTTTTGGGACGGGCTTCGTCATATTATACTTCCCGCATTCGTTCTCGGCTACGCTTCGGCTGCATCAATAGCAAGAATAATGAGAGCAAGTATGCTGGACATTTTAAGGCAAGATTTCATAAGAACAGCCAAATCCAAGGGGCTTTCAAAAAGGTTAGTAATATATCGTCATGCCCTTAAGAATGCACTTATACCTGTTGTCACCGTAATAGGTCTTTCCTTTGGAAGCCTTTTAAGCGGTGCTGTACTTACCGAAACTATTTTTAGTTGGCCTGGTTTGGGAAGATATATTGTAAATGCTTTACTCGTATTGGATTATCCAGCTGTAACAGGAGGAACTCTATTTATCGCATTTGTTTATTCTCTTGCCAACCTCATTGTAGATATTTCTTATGCTGCTCTTGATCCAAGAATGCGAGTTTGAAGAAAGGAATAGAAAAAAATTATGAATATTGTAAAAAATATATCGCTAAAAGGAAAAATAGAATTATTTCTTAAACAAAGAGAACCCATTCTTGAAGATTGGAAACATACTTTCTATTTATGGAAAAGTACCCCTCTTGCAATGATTGGAACTGTAATAATACTTATATTTTTATGTATTGCCATCTTTGCACCATTATTAACTTCTTACAACCCTACTGCCCAAAATATGAATGAGAGATTACTTCCTCCGAGTTCTCAACACATTTTTGGTACAGATCAATATGGCCGAGATGTATATAGCCGTGTTATTTATGGAACAAGAGTTGAGGTGTGGATAATTTTTATCGTATCAATAATAAGCATTATTATTGGTTTAGTAGTTGGTATTATCGCAGGTTATTTTGGAGGAGTTGTTGATGAAGTCCTCATGAGGATAACAGATATGTTTTTGGCATTTCCAAGACTGGTATTAGCTATGGTACTAACTGCTGCACTTGGCCCAAATCTTACTAATACAATGATAGCTATTGCACTGGTAGATTGGACAGTGTATGCCAGACTTGGAAGAGCTGAAGCAATGAAAGTTAAATCTCAACCATATATAGAAGCTATAAAGGCAATAGGAGCAAAAGATTTTAGGATAATAGCCTTTCATGTTTTACCCATGTCTATATCTCCGGTAGTTGTTCAACTTACTTTAAGAATGGGAACTATTATTCTTACTGCAGCCGGTCTTGGCTTTCTTGGACTTGGGGCCCAACCTCCGACACCAGAATGGGGAGCAATTGTAAGTGATGGTCGTAGTTATCTTGTAGACCAATGGTGGATAACTACTTTTCCTGGTATTGCTATAGCGATAGTCGTTCTGGGTTTTAATTTTTTAGGTGATGGCATTAGAGATATATTAGACCCAAGGCTCAGGAGGTAAAATATGAAAAAGATGAGAGGGAATCTTTTAGACGTCAGTAAACTTAAAGTTGTCTTCTATACTTACCGCGGAGTAATAAAAGCACTAAATGGCGTAGAACTATGGATGAATCATGGAGAAAGACTTGGGATAGTTGGGGAAACCGGATGTGGTAAGTCCGTAACAGCTTTATCTGCAATGGGTCTAATTGAGCAACCGGGTGAGATAATTGAAGGAAATATAATATTTGAAGATAAATTATTAACTTCTATGGAAGAAGATAAACTTAATGATATTCGAGGTAGAGAAATTGCTATGATCTTTCAGGAGCCCATCGCTGCCCTTAATCCGGTAATGAAAGTAGGGTTTCAGATAGCTGAAAGCATTGCCAGAAGTAAAAAGAAGAATATAGATAAGGAAGTATATTCAGAAGTTAGAAGAATGTTGGAAATAGCTGGGCTTGATTGGAAAAGGACCATAAATCTTTATCCCCATGAGTTAAGCGGAGGAATGGCTCAAAGAGTAATGATAGCCATGGCCCTATCTTCTAATCCGAAACTTCTTATTGCAGATGAACCTACTTCTGCTCTTGATGTAACTATACAAGCTCAAATCTTGGAGCTTCTTGATGAGTTGGTAAAGAAGTTTGGAAATGCTGTTATATTAATAACTCATGATATGGGAGTGGCAGCGGAATTTTGTGATAAAATGGCAGTAATGTATGCCGGTAATATGGTTGAATATGCAAGAACAATTAATATCTTTGAAAATCCTTTTCATCCTTATACCAAAGGTCTTCTTAAAGCAGTACCAAAGATCGGGAGGACAGATGAACTCGAAAGTATACCGGGGATTGTTCCGGATTTGGTTAGCCCGCCTACTGGCTGTCGTTTTCATCCAAGATGTAAATATGCTATGGATATCTGTGAAAAAAAATTACCACCTTTAATGGAAATTAAACCAGGACATTACTCGGCCTGTTATTTATATTCGAAAGAAGGTATAAAAAGTGCAAACTAAAATAGAAAGAAAAAATTTAGTGCATATCGAGCATCTCAAAGAATATTTTTCTATTAAACAGGGATTATTTTCTTCTCCTAAGTATGTTAAAGCCGTTGATGATGTTTCTTTTGATATCCCTAAAAACAGTACCTTTGGTATTGTTGGTGAATCTGGCTCCGGAAAAACTACAATTGGCCGTACAATACTTCGTTTAATTGAGCCGACATCAGGTGTTATTCGATATCTTTCAACAGATATTACTTCTCTTAATAAAAGGGAACTCCGTATGTTTCGTCGAAAAATGCAGATCGTCTCGCAAGATCCATACAATTCACTCCATCCCAGAAAACTTGTAAAAAATATAATAGGAGAAGGTTTACAGATACATTTTAATCTTTCATCTGAAGAGATCTACGAAAGGGTAAAAGATATACTTGAACAAGTTGGTCTGCGAGAAGAGCATATGTTTCGATATCCTCACGAATTTAGCGGAGGTCAACGTCAACGTATTGCTGTGGCGAGATCGCTTGTTTTAAAACCAGAATTCCTAGTTTTAGATGAACCCACATCTGCCCTTGATGTTTCAGTACAGGCCGTTATTTTGAAAATGCTGAAGGATCTTAAGAAAGAATTTTCTTTGACTTATCTTTTTATTACTCACGACCTAGCCGTAATAGATTACATGGCTGATTATATGGCAGTGATGTATCTTGGACATATTATGGAGATTGGTTCAAAAGATGATATATTTTTAACCCCTAAACATCCTTATACAGCACTCCTCCTTAACTCAATTCCATATCCTGATCCCAGAAAGAAAAAGAAAAAAGTCCTTCCCAAAGGTGAAATTCCGAGCCCAATAGATCCGCCCCGAGGCTGTAGATTTCATACAAGATGTCCTTATGCGAAAAGTATATGTTTGAAAGTAGAGCCTGAAATTAGAGAAATAGGTAAAGGACATTTAGTTAAGTGTCATTTTCCTATAAATTAATTGAGGTTCTAATACTTTGAATTTCTATTAAATACTACCTCAAATTATTCAACTGATAACTTTCATTAAGCAAATACCTTGAGGGAGCTAACGCTCACCACTTTACGGCAGCTTTAACAACCATCTCAGTTATCAAAGAAGAAAAATTGGTGAAAGGATCTAAAGAAACGGCTGATTATATTAAGGAGCACTTTATGAAAAAAAAGAAAAGAATAAGAGATTACGGAATCATCATTGGAAATATGAAAACAGGAGAGAAGGACTTAATAACTGATGTAAAAGGAGTAAAAGTAGGTCATATTACCTTAGATGAAGATAAAGTAAAAACAGGTGTAACTGTCATATTGCCCCATGAAAGAAATATTTTTAAGGAAAAAGTATTTGCTGCAAATCATATAATAAATGGTTTTGGGAAAACTATCGGAACTATTCAGATAGAAGAACTTGGAACAATTGAAACTCCTATTGTTTTGACAAATACCCTTGGTGTAGGTACTGCTTGTGATGCTTTGATAGAATATATGCTAAAAACAAATGATGATATAGGTAAGACAACTGGAACTGTTAATCCAATTATATGTGAGTGTAATGATGGATATTTGAATGATATAAGGGGTAGACATGTAAAAAAAGAGCATATATTTGAAGCTATAGGAAATGCGCAGGAAATGTTTGAAGAGGGAGCAATTGGAGCGGGAACAGGAATGTCATGTTATCAGTTGAAAGGCGGAATAGGAAGTTCATCAAGGGTATTAATGCTTGATGATACAAAATACACGGTAGGAGTTTTAGTTTTAACTAACATGGGTAAAAAAGAAGACTTGATTATAAAAGGAAAAGAAGTAGGAAAAAGGATATGCGAAATAGATAATGAAGATAATTTAAATGTCGGGGAAACAAAAGAATCGCTAATAATTATTTTAGCAACTGATATCCCCCTGACCCCCAGACAGCTCAAAAGAATTTCAAAAAGAGCAATAGTTGGATCAAGTAAAACAGGTTCATTTATAGATAATGGTAGTGGAGAAATAGTAATTGCTTTTAGCACAGGAAATAAGGTGTTACATTATGAACCAAATAAAATAGTTAATATAAAGAGGTTAAATGAAAATTATATAAATCTTATTTTTAGAGCAGTGGTCGAATCTACAGAAGAAGCTATTTTAAACTCTCTTGTCACAGCAAAGGCTACAATAGGGAGAGATGGAAATAAAAGAAATTCTTTAAAGAATTATATAGAAAAACTGGAAATAATTTAGGAAGAAATAATTTTTTGAGAAGGAAGTTATAATGGGAATTTTTATTAATGATGATATCGAAGGAGTAGCTGGTATTGTACACCGAAATGAATGCAGTAAAGCAAAACCAGACTATAAATCAGAAATAGGTTTTATAAGCAGGAAGGATTCCTGTATTTTTTGCGATAGAGTTTAAATTTTGATACTAAATTTGAAAGGGGAAGTAAAATAAAAAGAATAAACAATATATTAAAAAAACTAACAGTAATTGATGCACATTTTGGTCTTTTGTTTGATGTTGTGAGACAAAGGCAGTATGGACGTAGAAGAGTTATCGAAACCGATTACTTGCCCGGATTCATTGAAGGTGGATTAAATGTAGTTGTCTCATCTATTTACATAGACGGTGAGTCCTTGCCAGAGATGGCTTTAAGAAAAGCCCTTGATCAGGTGAGCGCTTTATATGCTGAAATCGATGAATCTCCCGATAAAATAATGCTCTGTAAAAGTTATGTTGATATAATACAAGCAAAAAACGAAGGTAAAATAGGCATTATGTTATCTTTTGAAGGGGTTGAGCCATTATACAATGATTTAAATCTGTTGAGAATTTTCTACAGATTAGGCGTAAGGATTGTTGGGTTGGTATGGAGCAGGCGAAATTATGCAGCTGATGGCTGTCATTTTAGTGAGGTTAGAGAAGGAACAAGGGGAGGCATAACAGATTTTGGGGTACAGTTAATAGAAGCTGCAGAGGCCTTAGGTATGTTTATAGATGTGAGTCACTTAAATGACGAAGGGTTCTGGGATGTAATGAAGATAGCCAAAAAGCCTGTTATAGCATCTCATTCTAATTGTAGAGCGTTGTCAGGTACAATGAGAAATCTTACCGATGAACAGATAAAAACATTGGCTTCTAAGGGTGGAGTCATTGGTATCAATGTTGCAAGCAAGTTTACAGCTGATGATGATAAAAATGCCAACATAGAACATTTGGTAAATCACGTTGACCATATTGCGAAACTTGTAGGGGTAGAGCATGTAGGACTTGGTTTTGATTTTTGTGATCAGCTATCTAAGTATATGTTTACTAAACAATTAAAAGGAACATCCCGCAAATCTTTTGATGTCTTTAAAGGTCATAAAGAGATTAAATATTTTGTAGCTGAATTAATGAAAAGAGGCTATAAGCACGAGGAAATAGAATTAATACTTGGAGGGAATTTTTTGAGAGTTTACAAGGAAGCGTTGAAATAAAAAAATTTTTCAGTTGAGGAAATGTAAAATGCTTTCTAAAACGAGGTAAATGCTAGAAAATTGCATATGCTCAGAATAAGAAGTAAAGGAGAAAAGAGAAGCGAGAGATGAAAAGATTAAACCTTCTGATTAAGGAGGTAAAGGCAATGGGAGCACAAAAGAAGAAATGTTAAAATGACTGGGCATCACCGATGGAGGAGTTATAAAAGAAAGGGGTAAGTAAATTATGGGAAAATCTGAGCTCAAAGAATTAAAATTTGCTTATTACTGGTCCGGAGTACATAGAGCTGATATTATTTTTAGCCAGGATGGAGTTTTTCATAGGCAAAAGGATATTAAAACCGATAAATGGTCTTCTATAGAGATATTACAAGAGAAAGATGAGACGTATGAACTTCCTTTAATTGAAATATGGAAACACATGAATGAATTACAGGAAACTGACTGGAGTAGTAAAAATATTGAACTAAGCTGGGGTCGCAGTTATCAACGGTATATGGAAATAAATGGTTTTGTAAAAGATAAGAAAATGACAGCGCAAGTTTGGGCTCAGAGAAGAGTAAAGTTCCCCCTTGATTTAATTATATTAGATAATCAGGTTATCGGGTTTATTTATACTAAACGGGATGGTTGTATAATGCTTGTTAAGCCGGGGTACGAAGATCTCACCCCTCTAAAGCACTGGAATGACTCTCTGTTGTCTAAAGCTAAATATAGAATTAAGCATGAGGGAATATTTTATGTTCCAATGAGAGACGGAATAAAACTGGCAACAGAGGTATGGTTACCTGCTGACATGCCGGAAAGAAGCAAAGTTCCTGTTATACTTGTTAGAACTCCTTATGGTAGGTTCAGGTTGGGTGAGCCTGAACTGCGTTTTGTTCAAAGGGGTTATGCCCTTGTAACTCAGGATACCAGAGGACGGGAGGATTCAGAAGGGCAATGGGTGCCTAACCTTTATGAAATGGATGATGGAGATGATACTTTGAACTGGATAGCAGTTCAACCCTGGTCGAATGGAAGGATAGGGATGATAGGAGGTTCATACGGCGGATTTGTTCAATGGGCAGCAGCAGCAAGCGGAAACCCTCACCTGAAGGCTATAGTGAGTCTTGTTACAGCAGGGAGTCCGTTTATTGACATTCCAAGAAAAGGTGGTACCGTAGTATCTGGCATGTTGGCATGGTGTTTTATGATGGCAGAAAAACGGACAAATAGGGATGCCATGATGCGGGATGACTGGGATGAAGTATTAAGTATTCGACCCATTAAAGATGTCCTTAAAAAGGTTTTGGGTAAAGACGTATACTTTTGGAATCAGTGGATGGAACATCCTGATTATGATGAGTTTTGGAAAAAATCAGACTGGTCCCTTTATGGGGATAAAATAGACGTACCTGCTCTAATTATTTCTGGTTGGTATGATGATGATGGAATGGGAACGACCGAGGCCTGGGAAATGAACGAGAAATACAAAAGAGATAATCAGAGACTCATTCTCGGTCCGTGGCTTCATGCTGCAAATACAACCAGGGACATACACAATGTTCTATTTGGTAATAATGCTATAAGGTATGACCTTGATATCCTATATTTGCGTTGGTTTGATCGCTTTTTGGAAGATACGGATAATGGAGTAGAGAAGGAATCTCGTGTAGATTATTATCTGGTGGGTGAGAATCAATGGAAAACATCTAACAGGTGGCCTCCTGAAGAGGTGCAATATACGAATATATATATTCACAGTCAGGGGAATGCAAGAACAAGTTCTGGTAACGGATTTATTAAGGTAGTTATCCCGGATAAACAGCCAACAGACACCTTTATTTTTGACCCAAAGGACCCTGCGCCATATTTGATAGATGTATCTGAAAATAAGTGTAGTGTTCCTGAAAACTACAAAGATGTTGAAATTAGGGAAGATGTATTAGTTTATACTTCCCAACCATTAAAGGAAGAAGTTGCAATAGCAGGAAATGTTTATGCCGAATTCTATGCTTCCAGTAGTGCCAGAGATACAGACTGGGTAGTACGGTTGACAGATGTAGATGAAGAGGGTAATTCTATTCGACTTTCCGATGGATTAGTGAGGGCTAGATATCGTAAATCCTATGAGAAACTAGAACTTTTGGAACCGGGCAAAGTAGAAAAATATAAGATAAAGATAACCAAGATAGCCAATGTATTCAAGAAAGGTCATAGAATAAGAGTTGAAATAACTTCCGGTGCAAGAAACCTTGCTTTTCCAAACCACAATACTGATAAAGATCCTGTTACTGATACAGAAATGATTGTTGCTACTCAGACAATCTACCCTGATAAAAAATATCCAAGCTATGTAAAATTACCCATTTTATACGGAAATCTGGTATAAAGCTATAAAGTGAGACAAGGTGAGACAAGGGGACATTACATTTGTCTTATTTAAATAAACAGGAAAAAGGAGGTAAAGATGGATAAAATTCAGATATTAAAGGAATTAGTAAATACTTTCGGTATAAGTGGTTTTGAGGGGTCGATAAGAGAAAAGATCAAAGAATTGTTTCCTCAAGTAGATTTTAAAGAGGATGAAGTAGGTAATCTTTCTGCCACGATAGGTAGTGGGGGAAGACAAATCGCTTTTATGGCTCATATGGATGAGCTTGGATTTTTAATTAATTATGTTGAGAAAAATGGCTACCTGAGATTTAAGCCAATAGGTGGATGGGATGTAAGAGGTGTTTATAATCGGGTAGTAGAGATTTTAACTGACCAGGGAATAGTTCAGGGTGTAATTGGGCTTAAACCGCCTCATTTGTCAAAAAAAGAAGAGATGGATAAATTAATCAGTTGGGATGACCTATATATAGACGTAGGGGTGGAAAGTGATCAGGAAGCAACAGAAAGAGGGATTGTCCCAATCTTACCTGCCAGACTAAAGAAGGATTTTGTAATACTTGATGAAAGATATGTAGTTACCAGAGCTATTGATGACCGGGTTGGATGTGCCCTTAATCTACTTCTTTTAGATAATTTTCTCCACAATCTTCCCCAAAATACTATAACTTTAGTATGGACTATACAGGAAGAGACCGGATTACGAGGGGCTCAAGCTTTTTCTGCTCACAATTCATTTGATGAAGTTTATACCTTAGATACAATCTCGGCTGGTAATCTTCCCTGGGGTAATTTTCATCAAAGCCCAGCCCGCACCGGGGGAGGCCCGGTAATTAGATTGGCAGATAGAAAAGGGGTATCTTCTTTAAGGCTTAGGAATTTTGTAAAGGGAATTGTCCGAAAAAATAAAATAAAAGTTCAGGAAATTGTAACCGGGGGAACGACTGATGCTGCTGCTGCCTTTGAAGCGGGCTTGAATTCAATTCCCTTATGTGTCCCGGTAAAATATACCCACAGCCAGGTAGAGATGATGAGCATTGAAGATTACCACAATACTCTAAAATTACTTCTTTTGATTGGGGTTAAATAGTAGATATTAGAGTGATAGAATAGCCGGGGACTGATTAAATTAAAGAGGGAGGTGTAAAAAAATATGCTTTGCAGGGCTTATAAGAAGTTAGTAATTATAGCAATACAAGAAGAATATTTAACAATAATTTCTAATCAGATTAAAGAAATTTTTGGGGATGTATTATCGATTCGTGCAATAACCGTGAAAGATATTGCAATGAAATCGATTCATACAGATGAGGTGGTTCTATTGTCTGGAGAATTTATCCTGCAAATAGTAAAAAGTTTTTTACCTGATAGAGTTCATTTCGTCATGGCAAAGCGAAGTCTTAATTTTGTAAATATGAAAGAATTATTAAAACTTCCAAAAGGAAAGCATATTCTTGTGGTTAATGACATGAAGATTAATACAGACGAAACTATTCGAGAGCTAAAGGAAAGTGTATTCGAACATTATTACCATCCTTATTACCCAGATATGCCAATTCCGGATAATATTGATTACGTAATTACACCGGGAGAAAAACATTTAATACCAAAGGGGATAAAGAATATTATTGATATCGGGCCTCGGGTGATTAGTTTAGAAACAATATACGAATTATTTGACATCTTTGGTTTAGTGCAAGATCGTTCTTTAATAGTAAGAAGGTATATAAAATCCCTTGTCTATCTCTCTAAAATACAAAGCAATTTTCAAAAGAAAATATTTACTTCATTATCTTTGAGAAATATAAAAGGAAAAGATAATGCGAAATACCACTTTGCAGACATCTTTACTTATAGTAGAGCAATGAAAGATACGGTGGAGTTTGCTAAAAAAATAGCTATAACCGATAAGCCCGTACATATTTTTGGGGATACAGGTACCGGTAAAACTATGATGGCCCAGGCCATACATAATGCGTCTCAATATTGTAATGGCCCATATATTGATATAAATTGCGCAGCAAGATCGATGGATACTTTAGAAAAGGAATTATTCGGATTAGAGAATTATGAGAAAGTTTATCCCAGCTTGTTTGAAATGGCTGAGGGCGGAACTTTATGCATTGAAGAAATCGGAGAAATGTCGTTAAATCTTCAGAGAAGATTAATTCAAGCTATTGAGGAAAATAATATCATCAAAATTAATGAGGCTTTGCCTGTAAAAGTGCGAATGATTACTACGAGCAGTAATAATCTATTGAGTTTAGTAGAACAAGGAAGGTTCAGAAAGGATTTATTTTATTTATTATCTTCGTATATTTATAAGCTTCCTTCTTTGTCAGAACGAGAAGATGATTTCAAAGCTTTAATAAATACCTATCTTAAAAAACATTTAAATAGAAGTAAATTAATTATTTCTGATGATGTAATAGAGATTTTAAAACAGCATTATTGGCTTGGAAATGTGCGAGAGCTTTTTAATGTAATTTCTTACCTCGCATGTATGGACGAAAAAATCATTCGACCTAACTCTTTACCCTTTTTTATTAAAATTAAAAAACGGGGGAGAGTTGACAAGCTAAAAATTTCCAATGAGATTGATGAAGATAAATTAATCTCGGAAATAGAGAAGCATGGTTTCTTAGAAGAAAGTATAGCTATTCTTGAAATATTTAATGAAGGGAAAAAACAATATACCTCTTATGGACGAACTGTTTTAAGAAAATTACTCGAGGAAAAAAAAGGAATTAAGTTTTCTAATCAGCAATTACGCTTACGATTAGAAGTTCTTAATAATTTAAATTTATTAATTGTTAGACGCGGACGTTCTGGAACAACAATATCAAGGGAAGGTGAAAAATTACTTTATAAATTCAATAATAAATAGTTGTGGGAGTATAAAATGTTTTTTTTATATTAAGTTATGTTTCTTGGTATATTAAGAAATACAGGAAATACAGGGTCAGGCTTCACAACTTCACACGGTTATTGCCGTCCGCAAACGCGCTGGGCTTATACTTAAGCGTGCCGGTGTTTCTTTGGAGGAGTTAAGCCGATTGAAATCATCTATAGGCGGTGAAAATTCGTATACTTCGTTTAACCCTTTTATTAAATCAAGAAAAGGTAGTGTTAATCAAGATTGGAAGGTTATCTTGAATGGATAAAAAAATATTGAAGGACGTTACTTATTATCTCTCGGATGAGCAGGGATTTGTTGCTTCTGTAATAGAAAAAGATTTTCATTTTAAAACAGAGAACCGTCAGACTGTGTGAAAAGTAAACTTTAACTTACATATAACCACATAATATGGTATAATATAACCATAGAATACGATAAATAAGAAAGGTGAAATTATGGGATATATTAAAGGTGAAGATAGAAATCAGACTATACTCTTTCCTGAAAGTATAGATGAATATGTAAGTGACAATAATTCCATTCGGATAATCGATGAATACATCAACCAGCTCAACCTGGAGAGCCTACAATTTAATAGGGCAGTTACCCCCTCTATGGGCAGACCACCCTATCACCCCAAAGATATGTTAAAACTCTACCTCTACGGCTACCTCAACCGCATCCGCTCCTCCCGAAGACTGGAACAGGAAGCCATCAGGAATTTAGAGGTCATCTGGCTAATCCGGAAACTAAAACCTGACTTCAAGACAATAGCAGATTTCCGGAAAGATAACAAAAAAGCACTGAAGAAGAT